>OMZT01000147.1 GCA_900315615.1 uncultured Veillonellaceae bacterium
GCGGTAGTTCGATACCTTATCAATGAAGAACAATGACAAGACCTTTATTCCCATTGGCAGCAGCTTGAGTTCCTTATCCAAGTGGACACGGATCGTTTCCATGATCTGATTACGTTTCAGGAGGGTATCATCGATTGCACCATAAGCCTCGCCGAGATGCAGGGCTACCGGGCTACCCGTAAAATCAATATACTCGGCACCAGGCGTTCCATCAATATCATTGACGATGAATCCGTCATAGACATCTCGCCCCTTTGATTTCTCATAGAGGTCATCTCCTTGATGTACGGTAACCTTCTTCCGCATCACACCCTGCTTGCCACGCGCATCGATTTCCAGCTTAGCGGAAATTGGTTTTTTCTTATAATTCACCGAAAGCAGACGGATATAGGCTTGATTGTTGTCGTCCTCCGTGGCAAAGCTTCGCACCTCAATCTGCTTGACCAGTTGCAAATCATAGCTATCTTTGGCGTCCAGCTTATAAATCAGATGATGATGCTCCACATGCGTCGCCGAGTACCTGAAGATCGCCATTGGATTCAATTGCTCGATAGCTGTTTTGGATTTTGGCGTCGTATCGACAGACTGCGGCTCATCGATCACGACGATAGGCTTCGTCCCTGCAATCAAATCTATCGGTTTTTGTCCGTTTAGACGATCATTCGTACGATGGATGATATTAGCTTTACTCTCTTGCTCTGGGTCATTAAAACTCTTGCGAAAAGCATCGATATTGATGACCATGATCTGCATGGTATCGCTCGTCGCAAAGTTACGCACATCATTGAGCTTCGCACTATCGTAAACGAAGTAATCGTAAGGCAGATTATCGTAAAGATTGGAAAAGTGCTCTTTTGTAATATCAAGTGTCTTCTTTACACCTTCCTTGATAGCAAGGCTCGGCACAACGATGATGAACTTCATAAATCCATACACTTTATAAAGTTCCAGCATGGACCGAAGGTAAACATATGTCTTGCCTGTACCTGTCTCCATCTCGATATCAAAGTCCAGCCCCGGCTCGATGCTTTCGGATTGCTTCAAACCATTGTTCAGCTGGATCTTACGCAGGTTTTCAAGAATATCCTCTTTTGAAATCTCCAATCGGTTGCCAATACCGCTGGCTGTCTCATCTATACGGCTAAGCAGCAAATCAGGGGCAACAGTGAACTCACTGACCCGACGTTGCTGGCCATCAAAGAGACCCACGATGGACTGTATTGCAACCTGCTGATACTCCAGAGAGGCATCGAATTGCAATTTCATTCCCATAATCTCTGCCTCCTCATAGCGTTACGAAAGCATCTTCGTCCAGGCCTTCAGACTTCAGGATTTCCCGTACATTTACCTTATCCGCGTCCGTCTGGAATCCCGTATCGCGGCAGACAACTTTCCAGACCTCAGGCGCGAGCTCCCGATGCAGCTTTGCCATGCCCTCTGCGACAGCGGACGTGATGCGATCAGCGAGGCAGATGAAGAGCGCGCCAGCAGCCGTCACGAACACCTTCGTGCCCGCAATCGTATGCTCCTCGATAGAGCAAGAAAGATCATAGCCCAGTTTCAAGATAATCTCGTATAAAACGTCTTCCTCAGAGCGATCTGGCAAGACATTATTCTCCGCATCCAGTAAAAGTTGCTTGATGGGTTTTGAATCATCAGGCTGCCATTTCTTCAGATTAGAGGTATCCAGCTTGAACACGCGGAAACCTACGTCCAAGCTATCACCATCAATTGCGCAGTCATTCTTTATTTGCTCACCAGCGCGGCGAATGCGTTCCTCGCCAATTTGACAAATCGTCTTAAATCCTGCTTTGTGTGCCTCGGTGCCTTTTTTACACACCTCTGGCAACTGAACCATAATAAATCTTCGACTGCCATTATCATCTGCATTAATCTTCATAACAGCATGTGCAGTTGTAGCACTACCAGAGAAAAAATCTAAAATTAAATCATTTTTCTCTGTTATCATCGAAAGCATTTGTTGAATTAATTTAATCGGTTTTTTCCCATTTGGAAATGGTACATTGCCTTCCTTGGTTAGATTTTTGGTTTCACTTACATAATCCCAAAAGGTTCCTTGTAAATCTTTTTTGCATAATTGTCCATCAATAACTTCGGATACATCTCTCAACCATGCAAATAACCGAAAATTCTCTCCTTTATAGAACTGCTCATATTTTTTTCCCTTATTTTTCCCACTTTTCGGAGTATATTCTATAGAATATACTTCACTTTCTATGCCAATCTCTTGAACTTTTTTCATAACTCTCGGTCTTATTGAGCTTTGTGGCATTGCAGTTTGAAAAATACAGTTTGCATATTTTTTATACACATCTTTTTCCGATAATTCCTCTTCCTTCATCAATGCACTAACCGATTTTATTACATAGTTATCTCTCCGAAAGACTTTAATTTCATCTCCATTTCCATCTTTTGTCGATCCAATATAAACCTTATCTCCAGGGCTGATTAAAGCTGATGTATATTTCCAGCTTGTCTCATTCTCTCTATACTGAGCTAACAGTTCATCGATTGGTGTATATTCATATATGTGATTGAATGGTTTTAATGCTGCATAGTTTTTCGCATAAGCTAAAACGAATTCCATATTCTTCTTTAATTTTTTATCTTCTCCACCACCTGATGCTCCTGCAACATTTTTAAATTTCAGAGAAATTATATTGATAAAATTATCTTCTCCAAATACCTCATCACATACTTTCTTTAAATTTGCTTCTTCATCATCGTCAATAGAAATAAAAATTACTCCATCGTCGGCTAATAAATTACGTGCTATTCTGAGCCGTGGAAAAATCATATTTAACCAATTGGTATGATATCTTCCACTTGATTCGCTATTTGTCGTATATATATAACCATAATCATCTACTTGATTGGTTAAATGCTTATAGTTTTCAAGATTATCACGAAAATCATCATGGTATATAAAATCTTCCCCAGAGTTATACGGCGGATCGATGTATATCATCTTCACTTTACCATGATAGCTTTTCTGCAAGAGCTTCAGCACTTCTAGGTTATCCCCTTCGATGTAGAGATTCTGCGTCGTGTCCCAATCCTTGCTCTGGGCTTTGCATGGACGGAGTGTCCCCATGCTCGGCGTCTGTGACAGGCGACGAGCCTGATTTTTGCCATGCCAGGTGAAGTTATAACGGTCACTTTCATCGTCAACGGTATCACCGAGCACATAGCGCAACTTATCGAAGTCTATTTTTCCATCAGAGAGTACTTCAGGGAATAGTTTTCCCAATGCCTCGATATTGTCCTGCAGGATGTCCTCGGATTTCCCATCCATTTCTATCATTACGGTTTCCGCCTTTCTTTTTCTATTGCTATAAACTCTATATTCAGTTCTGCTTTTCTCTTGAGCTTATCATATTTTGGTATATATATTATTGAATTTCGGTAAAATTAAAAAATATCCTGCCGTGCTTCGTTACAGCGTGCTCGCAAAATGGCTCAGTATTCATTTAGCAACGCTAGCAACGCAAGATAATTCCATTTGTGATACGCTGTTGTCACCACAGGAAAGGACTCTCTGTCATGCAATCACTGGCAAATAGCCTTATACGAGGCGCATTGTGCCACAAACGTTGCCTTACGTGACATAAAAAGAAGCTCCCCTTAGTAGGATTTTTCATTATCCTATCTAAGGAGAGCTCAACGCACAAGGTGCATTCGTTTTATTGTACAAAAATCATCATATGTGCCAGTCCCATGACTCCATGGGATCAGCACCAGGAACCTCTTGCCTGATCGTGAGATCAGGCGCCTTTATGCTGACCTTTGAATATGGCGGGACCGAGCTTGTCAAGAATGTATTGCCGCCTATTACCGAGTGTGCTCCTATCACCGTATTGCCGCCGAGTATGGTTGCACCCGAATATATCGTTACATCATTTTCTATGGTTGGATGTCTTTTCTTATCGCGTAGAAGCTGCCCCTTGCGTGTGGACAGAGCCCCCAGTGTCACTCCCTGATACAGCTTGACATTATCCCCGATTTCTGTCGTCTCACCAATCACCAGCCCCGTGCCATGATCGACGAAGAAATTGCGTCCAATAACGGCACCCGGGTTTATATCCATACCCGTGAGGCTGTGCGCATACTCTGTCATAATACGTGGTATATATGGAACATTTTCTACGCAAAGCTCATGTGCCAGCCTGTAGACGAACACTGCGAAAACACCTGGGTATGAAATAATCACATCCTGCAGGCTTTTCGCTGCAGGATCACCATTAAAGCCGGCTTCAACATCATTCATGATCTGTTGCTGCAGTGCAGGAAGCTTGGCCATGAATTCATCTGCTATGCGATGTGCCTGAGCCATATTGCCAGATTTTGGGCACTTCTCACACTCGGTATCGCGGCTCTTACTATAGCATATCGCAAAATCAACCTGCTTCACGAGCTCTGTATATATATCATGCATGAGGTTTCCGATAAAATACTGGGCATTCGTTATTGAAAAGTTCCTATCGGCAAAATATCCTGGAAAGAATAGATTCCTCAGTTGCTTTATGAGCCCAATAATATTATTGCGCGATGGTGGTCTCATATCCGCGGCCGATAGAAAAACCTTGTTCTCGCTATAGTTTTGCGCTATATCCATGACAGTCTTGTCGAATTTATTTTGTTCCACAGCGTATTCCTCCTGCAGGTACCCCTACGTATGATATTACGCAGC
>OMZT01000142.1 GCA_900315615.1 uncultured Veillonellaceae bacterium
AGGTCTATAGGGCAGATGAAATAGAGCAGTGCCAGCCCGAGTACGAGCTTGGTGTTGCGCGGCATCTTGTTATCACCGTATATGGATATGAGCAGCACGAGATCCTTGCGGAATTTCGTGAAAAACCACCACAGCTTTTTCAATAACAGCATTTTTAACCCCTTTCGTATACGATTGCATGTGATATTGCTTGACGTTTCTATGCCATATTGTTATAATAGGCATATCTTACTGTTAGATTATTGCATAGCATATGTGATATGCCCGCAGATAATTCTATATGATATGAGGTAAAATATCAAGGGATACACCGTCCATAAAGCTTTAACGGAGGTACTGCCATGTCAGAAAAGAAATTCCCTATATCCAAAGAACGTCTTGAGGAAATCATCAAGGTATTCCCTACACCTTTCCATATATATGATGAGAAGGCTATCCGTCAGAATATGCGTCGTCTCTGCAAGGCGTTCTCTTGGGCACCACAGTTCCGCGAGCATTTCGCGGTAAAGGCGACACCGAATCCCACCATCATCTCTATGCTGCGCGAGGAGGGTGCCGGTACTGACTGCAGCTCATTGGCAGAGCTTTTTATCTCTGAGGAAGCCGGCGTAAAGGGCGAGCGTATCATGCTGACGTCTAACGATACACCTGCAGATGAGTTCCAAAAGGCGCGCGAGCTCGGCGCGATCATAAACCTCGATGATATCTCTCATATCGATTATCTCGAGAAACATGCCGGGCTGCCGGACTGCCTATGCTTCCGCTATAATCCTGGCAGGCTCATAAAGGGCAATGATATCATCGGCCAGCCGGAGGAGGCTAAGTACGGCTTGACGCGTGAGCAGCTTTTCGAGGCATATCGCATCACGCTCGATAAGGGTGTACGCCGCTTTGGGCTGCATACCATGGTCATATCGAATGAGCTGCATGCGGATTCGTTCATCAATACGGCTCGCCTGATGTTCCACCTGGCTGTCGAGCTGAAGGACAAGCTCGGTATCAAGCTTGAGTTTGTCGATCTCGGCGGCGGCGTCGGGATACCATACCGCACGGAGGAAGAGCCTGTCGACCTCGAATATGTCGGTGAGGGCGTGCATAAGGCGTATCAGGAGATCATCGAGCCTGCAGGGCTGGGGAGTATGGCTATCGCGCTTGAGCTTGGGCGCGCTATCACAGGGCCTTATGGCTGGCTCGTATCGACCGTCCTACATGAGAAGAAGACATATAAGGACTATATCGGGCTCGACTCATGCATGGCAAATCTCATGCGTCCTGCTATGTACGGCGCATATCACCATATAACGATCATGGGCAAAGAAAATGATCCGTGTGAGCATGTATATGATGTGACCGGCTCGCTATGTGAAAACAATGATAAATTCGCGATAGACCGCGCACTGCCGAAGATAGATATCGGTGACCGCCTGGTCATTCATGATACTGGCGCACATGGTCATGCGATGGGATTCAACTATAATGGCAAGCTCAGGAGCGCGGAGCTGCTCTTGTGCGAGGATGGCAGCGTGAAGCTTATCCGCCGTGCCGAGACGTTGGATGATTATTTCGCGACACTACACTTTGAGCCGAAAGTACTGAAATAAGGATATGAAAAATAATGCGTACTGCGAAAAAGCAGTACGCATTATTTTTTTACGCGGACGTTATCCTGCCGGATGAAGCTCTCTATTCGCGCAGATGAATGTCTGCGGCTTGCCTTTGGTGAGATGGACATCGAGCGATGATGTCAGCTCTCCTTGCTTCAGGCCGTTATTCGCATTGGCCTCGATCTCACTCGTAAGGATGATATCCATATCACATGATGGAGATTCTATCGTGACTTCGCTGCTCTCTCCCTCGGGTACGGTAAAGTGTGCTTCACCATCCCCTACGGCTGTGAGCTCTGCATCATTCACCCTACGCCCATCGGGACTGCCGTCCTCCGTGCGAAGGGATAGCTTCCCGGCCTTTATAGAGCCCAGTGTTTCGCCTCCTGTGACGCGCACGGATATATTGAATTTCAATGTGTCATCGAGGAGGCTCACGGGGGCGTCTTTCATGCGCACCTTGATCAGGCTTGGATTGTTGGGCATGTATATCTCAGACGGGCTTCCAGACAATAGCCAGGCGTTATACGTCTGCGTCGCATGCATGTACAGCAGTCCCGCACTCTTTTTCGGATGCTTCGTGATGAATACGGCTGTGCCGCCTGTATACTCTTCCTCAATGCCGTCATCATCCTCGACCGGCATGTTGCTCGCCATATCGACGATTCGCTTCCAGCCGAGACGACCGCTGGATTTATAGAAATGCTCTACCGAGCCGATCGCCCATTGCATATTTTTCACGCTTCGTGCGAGCTCTTCGCTGTGGTGTACGGGTTCATAGACCTTGCCATCCGTCAATGCCGCAAATGGCTTTCGCATGTTTTCTAAGAGGGCGTTGTAGCGCTCCTTGTCGCCGCTGAGGCGATCTGCACTTGGCAGTATGTAGTTCCTTCCTATCGTCCCATAGCTCCATGAGCCGCCGCGGAAAGGAACCTGTGGTACGATATCCTCCGGGTTGATGATGTTTATGATGTTGCGATAGGCTGCCGCAAGGCGCACCTCCTGATCTGTGCAGGTCGTCGGTGTCGCGAACGTATATACATATACATGATCGGGCTTCAATGAGAACTTCGGTACGTCTATATCTGCCGCCTTGGTGTCATGCCTGATCATACGCATGTTGCCGCCGCTCGTAAGGATAGCGCCGAGGAGGTCTGCCACCGCCGCGCCCCTGCTGTGCCCCGTCACGAGCACACGCGCATCTGCTGGTATCTGCCATTTCTTCATGTAGACCGCAAGGTCATCTGCCGCGAGCTTTGCGGCATTCCAGAAGCCCTCATGATAGCGTTCTCTCTTTCTTGTCGTGTTTGATATATTGAGGTTGCTCAGCCATTCCTGCCTGCCCGTCGTCCCACGCAGGGCGACGATGACGAGCTTTCGCCCGCCCGCATCTTTTATCGCGAACGTATAGCCCGTCTTGTCGGGATTTCCCTGTTCAACGAATGCATAATTATGATCTTCTATCGTACCGCGCTCACATCCGAACTCGGTCAGAAGGGTCGTCAGCCCCTCGTATTTCGTCTGGAGATAGACCGTCGACATGATAGCACCGGATATGCGTGCAATGCCATGATTATACTCGTACGAGCTATGGTCAAGCCATTCGTCATCCCAGTCATATTCTAAGGCTGCTGGCTTCGTCACACCGGACGTGCATACATCGAGCATCAGCTTTTCTGCTGATGTCATGGCCGGCACCATCAGTGCTATACACAAAGCACATGCTATCTTGTTTACGGATTTACGTAGAAACATCTTGGACCTCCAAAAATCATTCACTGAATGTCACGTCTATCTCCGTGCCTTCATCGACTATCGTACGCCCGGATATACTTTGCATGATGGCTATGCCAGAGCCTTCCGAATGCATCACGAGACCGCGCTTTGAAAGCTCCTCTGCCGCCTCACGGATAGACCTGCCGCGCACATCTGGCACGACGACTTTGCCCTCTGGCGCTTTCGGCTCAGGCTGCTTAGGTACGCGATCAGCTTCCTGCTTCGGGCTGGTGCGCTCCATGCCAGCGAACGGATTGCTCGATGGCTCGATATGATAGTACCTGAGTGCCTGCGAGAATATCGCCCCCGCAACTGGCGCTGCGATCTGACCACCGTAGAAGCTGCCCGCCGACGGGTCATCTATCATCACCAGCACGACAAGCTGTGGATCCTCCACCGGTGCGAAGCCGCAGAATGAGGCTATATAATGCCCCTCCATGTATCCGGCACCATCGGAGCGTATCTTCTGTGCAGTACCCGTCTTGCCTGCTATGCGGTATCCCTTCACGGCGGCTTTCTTTCCCCCGCCAGAAGCGACAACCTGCTCCAGGAGACCTATGAGCGTCTTATCTGTAGCAGAATCAATGGTACGGCGTACCTCTTCCTTCTGTATCTCCTTGTACAAGGAGCCATCGGCATTCTTTATGGATTTGACGATATGAGGCTTCAGGAGGACTCCATCGTTTGCGATAGCCCCCATTGCCGTCACGAGTTGAAGCGGTGTGACAGCGATACTCTGTCCTATGGACATCGTCGCGATATCGGACGCGCGCATATCCTCAGGATCGAACAGCAGGCCCGCTTCCTCACCCGGCAGGCGTATGCCTGTGCTCTGACCGAAGCCGAAAAGCTTGGCATACTTTGTAAGCCTGTCTGCGCCGAGATCGAGCCCGACCATGGCGAATCCGGTATTCAGTGAGTTCTTCACGACATCGGTGAATGTAACGGTGCCAAAGCTTTCACCGTTCCAGTTCTGTATGCGTCTCCCTGAGACCGTGACATGTCCGGGATCTACGAAAACCTGATTTGGTGTAACTTTTTTCTCCTGCAATGCAGCGGCCGCGACTACAGCCTTGAATGTGGATCCAGGTTCATATATGAACGAGACCGCCCTGTTTTTCCAATTCTCCGGCGCATAGTCGCCAAAATGATTCGGGTTAAATGAGGGACGCGATGCCATAGCCAGTATGTCGCCCGTCTTCGGATCCATCACGATCGCCGTTATCGCCTTAGGCGCATTTACGGCGACTGCCCTGTCGAGCTCCTGCTCCACGATGAATTGCAGATTGACGTCGAGCGTCAGCTCTATCGTCTTACATGCGTCGCCATTGTACCCTTTGTTGAAAAGCGAATCGAGTATCGGACGCTCATGCGTATCTGTCAGCTCAAATGTTTTTTTCTGCTCTCCACGTATGAGTTTATCACATGAATGCTCTATGCCATCGAGTCCCTTGTCATCCATGCCGACGAACCCAATGACATTAGCTGCTAGGCTGTCATTGGGATAGTAACGCTTCGGCTCATCACGGAATCCCAATCTATCGATGTATCCTTTATCCTGGATGAGGCACCTCACGGAGTCTACTTCCTCTGGCTCAAGCCTGCGCTTGACCCATACGAAGCCGCCGCCATGCGATATATCGTCCTTTATCTCTTCTTCGGAGATGGATATGAGCGGAGCAAGCTCAGCGGCGAGCTCAGTTGGGTTGTCGACATGGCTTGGATCTACGTAGAGTGACTTTGTCATCACGCTCACTGCAAGCTCTGCACCATTGCGATCTACGATGGGGCCTCTAGGCTCATGCAGCAGCTTGGATCCGCCTACCTGCTCACGGACGTAATCCGCCATGGCACCGCCCTCTTTTATCTGCAGCCAGGCGCATCTCACAACGACAAGAAATATGAGGAAAAAGATAAATGACAATGCGATGAGCAGCCTCCCATGCAATGATTTCTCTATCCGTCCGTTCATATTTTTCACTCCTAAATAAATTTTATTGCTAAGAATACCACAAGACCGCAAAAATTTGATATAATATATTAAGGACAGGTTAAGTTTGTCTGAGTCTGTCTTGGGAAAGGGGATTATTTAATGGATGAAACAGACAAAAAAATACTACGTCACATGCAAAAAAATGCAAGAGTGACCATATCAGAACTCAGTTCAGAGATCTCCCTGTCAATGCCGGCTACCAGTGAACGCGTAAAGAAGCTTGAGGCGTCTGGCGTCATTAAGCAGTACACTGCGATACTCGATCCAGATCTTTTGGGAAAGCATCTTATGGCGCTGATCTTCCTCAGGTTCGATAACCCCAAGAATGGTGATCACTTTGCCTCGTTGGTGAAGGATGAGCCCGAAATAAAGGAATGCTACTATATAACCGGCGACTTTGATTATTCCATGAAGATCGTGACCGGCAACACAGAAAGCCTTGAACGACTGCTGAACCGTATCAAGAATGCGGAAGGCGTCGTGAAGACACAGACAATAGTGATACTTTCAACGATCACCGATACCCCATCCGTATTACCCTATTAAACAAAAAGCGCCCTTATCCAACAAGCCCCATAAGCAAGATCATGAGATCCTGCTTGTGGGGTTTTTGTGTATATAGGGCGGTTCTTCAGCTGAGCATCCTACGCATATATTCGCGGATCTCTCCGCCGTCCTCAATCTCCATGACTTTTTCCAGGACTTCTTTTGCCCTAACGAAGCTTATACCACGTATCTTTTCTTTTACATGTGGGATGGATGGCGCACTCATGCTCAGCTCATCTATCCCCATTGCAAGCAGCAGTACCGCCGCATATGGATCACCTGCCATCTCGCCGCACATGCCGCACCATTTGCCATGATCATGCGCAGCCTTTATCGTGTGCTGGACAAGCCTGAGCACGGCAGGGTTGAAATGATCGTAGAGCTCTGCGATATTGGAGTTGCTGCGGTCAACGGCTAAGGTATACTGGACGAGGTCATTCGTCCCTATGCTGAAAAAATCCACATATTCAGCCAGTGCTCCAGCCATCACGGCGGCGGCTGGCGTCTCTATCATGATGCCGAGCTGTACCTCATCTGAGTAAGCACGCCCTTCACTTGCGAGCTCCGCTTTCGCTTCGGCTATAAAGCCCTGTACCGCCTTGATCTCGGATACGTTTATGACCATGGGTATAAGTATTGCCGCCGGGCCGAATACGCCCGCGCGCAGTATCGCCTTCAGCTGTGGCAGGAACAGGTCTCTCCGTCTCAGGCTGATCCTTATGGCGCGGCATCCGAGGAACGGGTTGTCTTCATGTGGTATATCGAGATATGGCAGCGGCTTATCACCGCCGATATCCATCGTGCGTATGATGCATAGGCTGCCATGGCACTTTTCTATGGCATCCCTATATGCAAGGAACTGATCCTTTTCGTTGGGGATATCCTCACGCCCCATGAATACGAACTCAGAGCGGAACAGCCCCACTCCATCGGCACCAAATGTACGGGCATTGTCGACATCCATATGGTTGCCGATATTTGCGGCAAGCTTTACGCTGACGCCATCAGTCGTAGCAGCGGGCAGCTCTGCAAGCTCGGAGTAATACTGCTCAAGTCCCCTCTGCTTGCGTAGTTTCTCTCCATATACGGCACGCTCGCCTTCCGACGGTGAAGGGATGATCTCACCTGTGCTGCCATCGAGGACGAGGTATCCGCCATCATCGATACGCGACATATTATCGCCGATACCAACGACGGTCGGTATCGACCTCGCCTTCGCTATGATAACGGCATGACAGGTGGTAGAGCCCTGTCCGAGAATCACGCCCGCGATCTTTTCCGCCGGGATATTGGCTATCACCGACGGCTCGATCTCATGGCCGCAGATGATGACCGGCTCTATACCCAGCTCCGGATCCTTTATACCGAGTATGAACTTGGCTATGCTCTTGCCGACGTCGCGGATGTCCGTTGCCCTCTCGCGGAAGTAGTCATCATCCATCTGCTCAAAGACTGCAGCCTGATCCTTTGCCGCCGCCAAGACAGCCATCGGCGCATTCTTCAAGTCCTGCACCTTCATGACTATGGACTGCTCCAGCATGGGATCCTGCACCATCATGCGATGTGTGTCCATGATC
>OMZT01000001.1 GCA_900315615.1 uncultured Veillonellaceae bacterium
CATTATACATTGAAACATGTATACATGCAATTTTACTTTACAAATCTGTTATATAGTGTTATAGTGTAAACATGAATTAGATAGCAAGGCAATGGCGCCGCAGTAATCATGCATACATGAGGTATGTGTCTGGTTTCTGTGGCTTTTTTGTTTTGCACATCCTGAGGAAAAGGTGGTATGTAAAAATGGATGACCTGATTTATGTAATCCCAGCAAATACAGCAAAGGAAGATATCATTAAGACGTTGAAGGCGCATCCCGAGATCAAGTTCGTATCACTCGTGGGTATCGATCTTGCGGGTAATGATACAGATGAGAAGATTCCTATAAGGTTTTTCCTGAAGGATATTGACAGCTTCTATGAAGACGCAGCAGTACAGACCGATGGTTCATCCGTTGTGCTGACTGGCATTGCAACGCTGAACAACGCGAAGGTGGATATGCCGATCGATCCTGACGTGAACTGGTTCGTCGATTATAATATGGAGCATTATGATGATGAGCTCGATAAGCCAGTTGGTACACTGCGCGTTCCGGCATTCCTCATTCATGAGGGCAAGAAGGTTGATTCGCGTGCGGTATTGAAGGATACGCTTGCCTATGTCAAGAAAGAACTCCTTGATCTCTTTAAGAAACATCCGCATATGTCTGGTCTGGAGCATATCGATGGTACAAAGGTGAAGGACATACAGTTCACATCGGCGACAGAGCTGGAGTTCTGGGTGAAGACACCACTAGAGGAAGCAAATATAGAGGAGATGTCTGCTTCGCAGGTCATGCAGGAGCAGTATTGGCAGCGTACTCATGGCGCAGTGCGCACGGCTCTCGAGCAGATAGTCATCCTGCTTGATAAGTACGGCCTGAAGGTTGAGATGGGACATAAAGAGGTCGGCGGCCTGAAGGCTCAGATCGATGAGAATGGCCAGATGACCCATGTATGCGAGCAGATTGAGATAGACTGGAAATATGCAGATGCATTGCAGGCAGCAGATAATGAGCTGCTTGTGCGCACCATGGCGAAGGAAGTCTTCAGAGCGAATGGGCTTGAGGTAAGCTTCAAGGCAAAGCCTATGATCGGACTGGCCGGTAACGGTGAGCATACGCATATAGGCATGGCTGTAGAGATGGAGGATGGAAAGGTTTATAACCTCTTTTCACCTAAGGATATGAAGAAGGACTTCATGAGTGCAGCAGGATATGGTGCAATCATGGGTATCCTGAAGAACTACGAGGTCATCAATCCGTTCGTATCTGCAACGAATGACTCCCTGAATCGTCTGAAACCAGGCTTCGAGGCACCTGTCTGCATCGTTACATCTTTGGGAGCGAATCCGGAGGTTCCTTCGAGAAACCGTACCATCCTTGCCGGCCTGATTCGCGATATCGCGAATCCTTATGCGACAAGGTTCGAGCTTCGCGCATGCAATCCGTATTCCAATACATATCTCGTGCTTGCGGCATGCTACTCTGCAGTGCTTGATGGTATCGAGGCAGCTGCTACACATACGACGGATGAGCTGCTAGGAGAGCTCTCAAAGAATGCTGGAGACAAGGGCTTCTATCTGGAAAAGGATCGCGCATATCGCAGTGAGAAGGATGTGTTCGAGGATTATACCGAAGCAGAGCGCACGAGACTGTTCGGTGCACCTCCAGCTACTGTTTGGGAGAATATGCAGAGCTTTGCAAACTACCCAGAGAAGAAGGCTGTCATCACCGCAGGCGGCGCACTCAGAGATCAGATCATCGATGCATTCAAGGCTGGCGAGCTGCTCCGCTGGAGGACTGAGCTCGTATCTCGTATCATACCTGGTATACGCGATATTGTACGCAAGTCGCGTAAGATAGAGTCTGACTTCGTGACGGATCAGGATTCGTATAACTGGAACAAGATAAATGGACTCAGAAGCTATCTTGCAAAGGACAGCATAGATGAGAAATCACTCTTCACTCAGTTGATCAATGCATTGGATACTGGTGACTATGGTACTGCATCGGCACTGCAGGTGGAGATGTATGATAAGACTGAGGAACTGAAGTCCCTGTATGATTCTTACCAGAAGAATATCATCTAATTTCATATCATAGCTTGTGTATTGCCATACACATAGATGGATGCACTTCCCGTTCATGGGAGGTGCATCTTTTTGTATATATGTATTTTTTTTTGATATGTATCGTGCAGGAATTGAGAATGTGTTTGTGGTATTATGTGCATTAGGTGTTTGATAGGGGAGGGGATTTGATGAAAAATCTTGTTGTTGTACGCGGAGGCGGCGAATTGGCTACTGGCACGATACATTGCCTGTTCAATGCTGGTTTCCGCGTGCTCATTCTCGAGAATAGGGCGCCATCTACATTGAGACGAGAGGTGGCATTTGCTGAGGCCGCCTATGATGGGGAAAAAACGGTTGAGCATGTGACATGCCGGAGGGCTTCTGACTATAAGGCTGCGGAACGTATCATGAAAAAAGGTGAGGTAGCACTGCTTATAGACCCAGGCGCGCAGTCACTCGGATATTTTCGACCGAAGGTATTGATAGATGGTACACACAAGAGCCATGATAATCCCACGACGATAAATATGGCAGAGCTCACGATAGGACTGGGGACGGGGTTCTGTGCGGGTAGTGATGTGGACTGTGTCATAGAGTCTAAGCGTGGCCACAATCTGGGTCGGATCATATATGAAGGCTACTCTCAGCATGATCCTGGTATCATGGGCCTCGATGATTTCCGTGACCGTATCATCCACGCTCCGGTATCGGGTGAGATAGAGCCATACAGCACGATTTCTTTCAATGTGCATAGGGGAGAGACCATCGCGGCTATACATCTGGATGATGGTGATATCGTGAACGTCAATGCCACCGTGGAAGGTGTGCTTTGCGGTATGCTGCATGAGGGATTCCTTGTCTCGAAAGGTATGATAATTGCCGAGATAGATCCGAGATCGAGCTGTGAGAATTGCTTCACTATATCCGATAAGGTGCGATGTATAGGAGGCTCAGTCCTCGAGGCGATTATGGCATGGCGTAAAGACCAGCCGCATTGGAAAAACTTCTTCAAGTTCTGATAAAAAGCTGCCCCAATAGATTGACTCATGACCAACCTATTGGAGCAGCTTATTTTGGCTGTATTCAGATGTCCCAGTGTATCTGATCGGGGTTTGGCGTAGCGTGATCTATATCATTCAATATCCACGATATATTCTGATGCGTTGCAGAGAAAGCCTTCTCCAACGGTTCTTTATAGTCATCTGGTATCTCCATCGCATGTAGTGCCATATGCATGTAATCCTTGGCGGCAAGAATAGAACCTGCTTCTGCTGATAGCTGAGCCTTGAAGCGATAGCCGTAGTATACGTAGCTGTTATGCTTTATGGGGATGTCCTCATATGCTTTTATCCTGTCATCGGCCTCATGCTCTGCTTCATCTGTCTGACCAAGCTTATGCATGATGTTCCAGCGCTGTGCCCAAAGCTCACCGCGCAAGATATATTTGTAGAGGAAATCTGTGTCTTCTACAGTTTCTATCGCCTTGTTTATATGTTCCAGAGCGGTCTCGTATTCCTGGCGGTCGCATTCGATCTCGCTCAGGCGCTGCAGGGCAAATGCCTTTTCCTCGACGTCTTCGCTCTTTTCGTCGTCATAGTCTGTGTCCACGACAGAGCGGAATAGCTCTATGGATTCGTCGGCCATATTCATGGATGGCATAGCGAGAAAGTGTGCAAGCCTTGCCCTGGCATGCCAGTCATCAAAGCCCCCTGCGAATAATGCCTCAGGAGGAGCATTCTTCTGTGCGATTACCTTATGTACGAGCTGATGAAATGTATCTGAGTTCATGGATTTTCCTCCTTTATCTTCGTTGACCTGATTGATGGTATGAGACCTAGAATCATCACCAAAAGTGCCATATATGCAGTCGGTATATGTATGCCGTATATCTCTAAAACGCCTGAAGCTGGCAGTATGGAGACGGTTGACAGCATCATCATCCAGTGCATTCGGTGGGAGATACGCGCTGATGCCTTCCGTGCTAGCTTTATCATGTGTGCTAAGAGCCATAGGCTTCTTTTGTGCAGGACGATATCGGCGGATTCTTCTGCACATGAGCCTTCAAATGCTATGGATATATCCGCCATTCCCATAGCATCGAGGCTTGTACGGCTGTCGGCCATGAAAAGCGCCCCAGCGCCATGCGACTGCAGTATGCGCAGCTCGCGTACCTTTTCCATTGCGGATAGGGACGCGCGTGTGGCTGAAAGGCCGAGGGAGCGCCCTGCCGCCTTTGCGGTTGAGGGGCTGTCTCCGGTGAGCAGTACCGTTTTCATGTCCATATTCATGAGAGCGGCTATGGCAGCCGGCGCGTCTTCTCGAATGGGATCGTTGAAAGCTATGAAGCCGCGCCCTGAATTGCCCGTGCTGAGAAATAGGACTGTCTTACCTCGTGAGGCAATCTGATCTGCACGTGTCAGCAGCGAAGCGCTGATATGTACACCTTCCTTCCTGAGCCATCCCTGACGGCCAAATCTGACAGGTTGATTGTATATAAGTGCTTCAACACCGCATCCTTGAACTTCATTCCATGATACAGGATGAGACAGCTTTAGACGTCGGCGTATAGCTTCCTTCATTACCAATCCGGCAATCGGATGCGTACTTTCGGTCTCGGACTCGACTGAGGCTGCAAGCGCGACGAACGAATCCTGAGACATGCCTTCTGCGGTTATCGATGCAATGAAGGGCTGCCCTTCGGTGAGGATGCCACGCAGCCCGAATGCAGCCGTGTCTATTTCTGCAAGCTGTATGAGTGTGTGATGGTCGCGCACTATTATCCCATCGGCATGGCACTGCTTCATGAGCTTATAGAGCACGGCTACAGGGGCGGCAGCGCACGGCACAGAAAGCATGATGAAGAGTATAGACAGTGCATGAGAAATCGATGCCGCTAGATCGCCTGATGACAGATACCATATGACCAAAGATATGATCGCAGAAACGATAGACAGCCATGATAGGAACCTTGATGCAGATGACGTCTCCTCATTCGACGTGATGCCTGGTATGGCTGCGTCGGACACCTGATATATGATGAGCAGCAGTCCCATCGGTATGAATAATGACGGATCTGTATCGTAGAATGCGAGCAGTATCCCAGAGACCTCAGATAGCAGAACGCCAGCAGAACATCCAGGTGAGGCATGGCGGAGTTCCTTTAACCCCGGTAGTATAATGCCTTGCACAAAGAACACGATGGGGATATAAAGTGCAAATCCTGTCAGCAGGCGAAGCATTCGTGATTCCACTATCATGCTGCTATCGGAGATCATCATGATCTGGAATCCGATAGAGATGAGCAGGAATATCATAGAGCCGATCAGTGATAGTTTTCGACTTTGATAGGATATATTTTTTTTAATTTCTGGCATTTCAAGCACCTCGTCGCCATCAGTATATCATGATTTTGGGTGTAAGAGCAATAAAAGAGGGACCGCTAAGAGAAATTAACGGCAAAAAATGGATTGACTAAGGTGCATCATGGCTATATAATTTTTTAGTAACATTGTCTTTGTGAGTGAAAACGTTTCCAAATAAATGGATGCGGTACCTAAAGCGAAGGAATATATGAATTAACGTCGTCCGGAGGGGAAACATATTGAGGAAGTCAGCAGGCAAGGCTAGCGGTGAATTAAGGAATAGCACTGGCCTTGTAGGCAGGGCAACGATCGTAGATGTTGCTCAGAAAGCTGGTGTGTCAGTTGCTACGGTATCACGCGTAGTCAATGGCAACTATCCTGTGCGCGAGTGTACGAGAAAGAAGGTACAGGAAGCTATCGGTGAATTGCGTTATGTGCCGAATATACAGGCTAGAGAACTTAATACCAGGCATTCATCGAGCGTAGGTGTCGTAGTACCAAGCTTTTATAATATGTACTTTGCTGAGATAGTGGATGGCATAGAGGAGATGCTTCATAGAAACGGGTTTTCTATGTTGCTTACCTGTATGCAGAACAATGCTGTGCTGGAACGTGAATGCGTACGTAACCTTGTATCGCGTAATGTGTCAGGGATCATCCTAGCAAGCCCAGATACGGAGAATGTCGGCGCAGAGTTCTATGATCTCACATCAAGGCAGGTGCCACTAGTCTTCGTGAACAGTCCGCTCAGCATATCGAATGCTTCGCATGTGTCAAATGATGAACATGCTGGAATGATACTTGCTTTGGAACATCTTTACGATATAGGTCATAGGCGGATTCTTTTGGTGTGCGGCGATAATGGCGGTGCATATCTTATGAAAAAGATGGCATATAGGGAGTTCATGGATTCTAGGGGCCTATATACAGAGGAAAACATTATTAATATCGGGGATGGTAACAGTATAGATGCGGCCGAACGTACCGAAAGGCTGCTTGAAGGCAGGCTGGGGGATCCTTCCAGTGCGACCGCCGCATGTTGCTGTAATGATGTGATGGCATGTGGCGTGCTGAATGCGGCACGTCATGCGGGTCTTTCTGTGCCTGAGCAGTTTTCGGTGACGGGATTCGATAATACCCCTCTTAGCCGGTATGTGGATCCTGAGATAACGACGGTCGATCAAAATATGGCGAAGCTCGGTCATGTAGCTGTGAAGCTGCTTCTTGAGAAGATTGAGACTGGCAAGGATAGGAATGTGGTGCTGGAAAATCATCTGGTGATGCGTAAGAGCACGGGATTTTTGTCCTGATTGAGGTTTTGCAGTCGTAGGAATTTATGCTATAATAAAAAAGGACATATGGGTCATTTTACTCTGCAGCTATAATAATGACAGTGCGGTAATAATGGATCTGAGAACTTTGAATCTGGAGGATTTTGTGTGATGGCCTTAACGAGACATGCATACGCGAAAATCAATCTAACGCTTGATATATTGGGCAAGCGTCAAGATGGTTTTCATGAGGTATCTATGGTTATGCAGACGATATCCCTCCATGATGTGCTGACATTCGAGCGTGCAGAGGGTATATCTGTACAAAGTGATAATCCGCTGCTATCGGATGATAAGTCCAATCTGGCTTGGCGTGCAGCTGACCTGATGATGCACACATATGGTATCGGTGGTGCCAACATCATGATTGAGAAGCATATCCCTATGGCTGCAGGCCTTGCCGGAGGCTCAGCAGATGCCGCCTCCGTGATCCTAGGTATGGCAGAGCTCTATGGTCTTGATGTACCACAGGAGGAGCTCGCAGATCTCGGCGGCAGGATCGGCTCGGATGTGCCGTTCTGCGTCATGGGCGGCACCATGCTTGCATATGGACGCGGCGAAAAGCTCAGACGCCTGCCGGATATGCCAGAGACGTGGCTCGCCATCGCAAAGCCGGATATAGATGTGTCAACAGCCTGGGCTTATAAGAACTATGATGAAAAGGGAACGCTTAGACATCCAGACAATACGCGTATGGAGAGGGCTATAGAGTCTGGGAATATTGATGATATATGTAGTCTGCTCTGTAATGTGCTTGAGAATGTTACTATGGATAGATACGATGAAGTCGGTCAGTACAAGAGGTGCATGCTGGAGGCTGGTGCCAGTGCTGCAATGATGAGCGGCAGCGGTCCATCGGTATTTGCGATATGCGATGGGAGAGAGCAGGCTCTGAAAGTTCGGGAAAGGGTTGCCGGATTGGGCGGAGCTTCGTTTGCCGTACATACAGTAGGCAGGATCGGTTTCTGAATAACGCGGTGTCTTTGGGGTTATATGAATTGAGGGAAAAGAAATGGCGAGATTATCTCCTATCCGTTTGGACAGCTATCAGCCTCTTAGAGAAGTTGTCTGTGAATCACTTAGAAATGCTATAAGTAAAGGTGTCCTAAAGCCTGGAGAACGCTTGATGGAGATACAGCTTGCAGAGGAACTGGGAGTCAGCAGGACCCCGGTACGCGAGGCGATCAGGAAGCTGGAGCTTGAAGGATATGTCGTGATGCTGCCGAGACGTGGAACATATGTTTCGAGCTTGACGATTCGGGATGTCAACGAAGTATTCGAGATAAGGACTTCGCTGGAGTCACTTGCGGCAGCACTTGCTTCGGAGCGTATCACGGATGAAGAGATGGATAATCTGCAGCGTTTCTTGGTGCAGTTTGCAAATGATATAAAGAGCGGTGATATGGAACACATCGTCGATACCGATATGAAGTTCCATGATGCACTTTATCAGGCAAGCCGCAATAATAGGCTTGTTGGCATCATATCTAATCTGCGCGATCAGCTCACGAGGTTCCGTACGACGTCTATGTCATATCCGGATAGACTGAAGGCTTCACTGAATGAGCATAGGAGCCTTGTCGAGGCAATAGCGCAAGGAGATGCAGAGGCGGCCAAGGCAGCGGCAGAGTTCCATATGGAGCAGTCTGAAAAGACTCTGCTAAAGGCGATGGAAAAGCTTCAAGGCAAGGAAATGGCAGCAGAGGAGAAGGTCCGTGATGCTGCCGATAGTGATGATACTGCCGATGAGGCGTGAATATAATGGAGGAGATAGAATGTCTGATCTTGTAACGGTCATACTTGCAGCGGGCAAGGGAACACGTATGAAGTCTAAACTGCCGAAGGTGCTGCATAAGGTTGGCGGGAAGCCTATGCTGGAGCATGTGCTCGATGCCGCTGATGAAGCAGGTGCAGAACGCAATATCGTAGTGACCGGATTCGGTGGGGACATGGTGCGCAAGACCATTGGCAGCCGTGCAGAATTCGTAGAACAGACTGAGCAGCTTGGTACAGGTCATGCGGTACAGCAGGCAAAGCCACTGCTTAACGAGGAGACAGGCACTGTGATGGTGCTATGTGGTGATACGCCGCTTCTTACGGGAGCATCACTCAAGAAATTCGTTGAGGCGCATAAAGAAACTGGAGCCAGTGCAACAGTCCTGACCGCAATCATGCCTGATGCGACTGGATATGGCCGTATCGTGCGCACTCCGGCTGGTACGGTTGAGCGCATTGTAGAGCACAAGGACGCTACCGATGAGGAACGTAAGATTCACGAGGTGAATTCTGGAATATACTGCTTCGAGGCAGCAGATCTTTTCCAGGCTCTGTCACAGGTCACTAACGATAATGCACAGGGTGAGTATTATCTGCCAGATGTTCTTGGCATACTTCGGGATGAAGGACGCAAGATATGGGCAGTGGCAGCGGATGATTACGAGGAGACGCTCGGCGTTAATTCACGTGTGCAGCTTGCACAGGCGGAAAAGATTCTCAGGACGCGCAAGAACCGCGAGCTGATGGAGAGCGGAGTCACGATCATGGATCCGGATACGACATATATCGATTCTGATGTTGAAGTCGGAATGGATACGGTGATATATCCAAATACCTGGTTGGAGCATGGCACAAAGATTGGTGAATGTTGTGAAATCGGACCGTCGGCTCGCTTCCAGAATGTAAAATGCGGCAATAACGTTACTGGGCAGTTTGTATACGCACATGACTGCGAGATCGAGGATGGTGTTATTCTTGGACAGTTTACGCATATCCGCCCGAATACACATCTCTCCAAGAAAGTTAAAATAGGCAATTTCATCGAAGTAAAGAATTCGAATATCGGAGAGGGGACGAAGCTCCCACATCTGTCTTATATCGGTGACTGCGATATGGGAAGTGGTGTCAATATGGGATGTGGCACCATCACGGTAAACTATGATGGCAAGAAGAAGTATCGCACAAAGGTCGGTGACGATGCATTTATCGGTTGCAACTCTAATCTCGTAGCTCCTGTAGAAATCTGTGATAATGCCTATATTGGTGCAGGGTCGACGATTACGCAGAAGGTACCAGAAGGCGAGCTAGCTATAGCCAGGGCGCGTCAGAAGAATATACCGCACTGGCATGATAAAAGGAAGTAAGAGGGAATGTCCCTTTTGCATATATGCCAACGATTCTACGATATGGAGGAATTATAAAAATGGCAGCAAACATTGGAAACCTGTGCATTCTTGCAGGAAATGCGAACCCTGAACTTGCAAAGAAGATAGCTGATAATATCGGTGTCAATCTTCTCGATGCGTATGTAGGGAAGTTCAATAACGGCGAGACTCAGGTCATGATCAGCGAAAGCATCCGTGGCAAGGATGTATTCATCATCCAGCCGACTTCGCAGCCGGTTAATGACAACCTTATGGAACTTCTCGTTATGACTGACGCTTGCAAGAGGGCTTCTGCACATAGCATAACGGCAGTAGTGCCATACTATGCTTATGCACGTCAGGATCGCAAGACTCGCGGCAGGGAGCCTATTTCTGCAAAGCTTGTAGCGAACCTTATGCAGACGGCTGGCGTGACCCGCGTTGTTACCGTGGACCTCCATGCAGGACAAATCCAGGGATTTTTCGATATACCTGTCGATCACCTGGCAGCGGCACCCGTCATCGCGAATTATTTCCGTACACAGCATCTAAAAGACGTCGTTGTTGTTTCACCTGATCTGGGTGGTGTAACGCGTGCCCGCGTGCTTGCCGATCACCTTCATACGCCAATTGCAATCATCGAAAAACGCCGTCCAAAGCCTGGCTGTGCAGAGGTTATGAACATCATAGGAGAAGTGAAGGATAAGACGGTTATCGTGATAGATGATATCGTTGATACGGCAGGATCTTTGTGTGAGGGTGCTAAGGCACTGAGAAAGCTAGGCGCTAAGACGATATATGCTACATGTTCACATGCGATACTCAGCGATCCGGCAGTACAGCGCATCAATGAGTCTCCTATAGAGAAACTCGTCATCACGGATACGATTCCGCTTCCTCCAGAAAAGTATTCGCCTAAGTTCGTGACGCTGACGCTCTCGGAGGCACTGGCAAATGTAATCTTGCGCATCCAGTCACATCGCTCAGTAAGCCAGCTTTTCCGTTGATATCTGTTACCTGATAAGATAGGACAGTTCCCATAGGCGGGCAGAGGCAAAAGCCTTGATGTCGCCTATGGGATTTTTGTTTTTGTATGTATTGCTCTATAAAGTAGTAATCGCAGGGGATACATCATGGATTATTAACTTGGCCGCATCCTTGACACTCTGATGTTTTTTCATTATACTTATTCACTGGACGGGTTTGTTCGGATTTATCCGGAATTCATCCGGGAAAGAGGTGGAACGTCTTGAAGCGTTTTCTGGCAATGGTTCTGTCAGCGGCTATGTTCGTTCTTGCATTGTCTCTGTGTGGTACAGCCTGTGCAGCGCAGTTCGTCGATACATGGAGGTATCAGGCGTTCCCTGCAGTAGATATACCTGGTCCGCAGTGGGTGGATCAGTCGGAATGGAAAACATTCGATTATCCTAGAAGGCCTAAACTGTCCAATGATATGGTACATATATATTATACGATAACGATTTCACCTGATGACATAGATAGGGATACGATCCTATTTTATGCTCAGAATCAGGCTGTCCGTGTATGGCTTGGGAATGAGGTATTGTATGAGTCTGGTGACTTCGTACATATTGATGATAGCAAGGGCGATACCTGGCATATGGTCACGCTGCCTGATTTTTACGGTGAGCAGATGCTGACTATCGAGCTCTTCGGAGGGGATAAGTCTGTACTTGGTAACATTAAAGGACTAAGGTTGGAAAGTGCTATGTACCAAGTGCGTGAACTTTTTATGCACGATGCATTGTACGTCTCATCTATGCCTATTGATGTGGCCTTGATATTGATACTCTTGGTATATTATTTTACGGATTCACCTTGGAAAGAGATATACAAAAGGGTCTTGATATTCCTAGTGCTGTTTGCCTTCTGGCTCGTTGCAGCGAGTAACTGGAAGATGTTCTTTATGCCGTATGCCCTGTTTTGGACGTATGCACTTTTTATATTGAACCATGTTGTAATTATGGCAGCTAACTGTATGGGTCTTGCTGTCATGGATCGCGGGATTTCAAGGCATTTGAACTGGACGGTGTATGGCTTCGTTGTGCTGCTCATTGTGGACCTGGCACGCGCAATATTCTTCGAAATTAACTTTTACGACCTTTACGAGTACTACTATGCGTTCATGGCGGTTGCAGAGGCATTCGTTATCGGTGGACTCATTATATCTGCTAGGAATGGCAATGCTTTCAGTAAGGGTATGCTGACTCCTTTTGTGGTAACTGTGTTGTTGGGGTTATTTGATTTCATAAATACATATTTCCTGCGTATACAGTGGCTGCAGACATATACGGCGTCGCTAGGTGCATATACGTTCGTGGTATTCATCCTGGTTCTGTTGAATGTACAGCTTTCACATGATGCTGAGCTTGCGGCAAAGACGCGTACGCTGCGCGTGAGGGTGAATGATGCCGTGAAGAATTCGGAGATAGACCCTCTTACGCATTGCTATAACAGGCGAAAGCTCAAGCCTGCGCTCGAAGAGGCAATCGCTGTCTGTTCGGGTGGAGGAGAGCCGCTGTCTTTGCTGATGCTCGATATCGACCACTTTAAACATATAAATGATAGGTATGGTCATGATGAGGGAGATAAGGCGCTAGTCGGATTCGCGGAGACGATACGCAAGGAAGCACGTGAAAGCGACTTGATCGTGCGCTGGGGCGGAGAGGAGTTCTTAATACTCCTCAAAGATGTGGAGCTTGGAAGGGCCTATATGATTGCTGAGCGCATAAGAAAGAGCGTTGAGAGTGCTAAGATATTGCCATATAAGCAGATTACATGCAGCATAGGCGTAGTCGAATGGCATGGTGATACACCAGAAGGGCTGTTCAAGCGCGTGGACTGGGAAGTGTATCAGGCGAAGCATAACGGTAGGAATACCGTGTGTATGGAACGTAATGTAAAAGATGGAGAGTAACTTTCGAGGGGTTGTTTATGTCAAAGACGAAGATACATGTGAATTTTTATGATACGGATGCGATGGCGGTAGTACATCACTCCAACTATATCAGATGGTTTGAGTGCGGGCGTGTCGATTTTCTGAAGGAGAATGGGCTGACGCTTGGAGAACTCATGGACGATGGATATTCTTTCCCTATCACCGAAGTGAGCGCATCGTATCATTCTCCGGGTTACTTCGATGATAATCTTATCGTGGAAACGGTTCCGACGGCATTAACGAAAGCAAAGATGGCATTTGATTATCGTGTCGTTAGAGAGTCAGATGGAGAGCTCTTGGTTACGGGGCATACGCAGAACGTATTCACGAAGAAAGAGACGGGTAAGATTACCCGCATACCGGATAAGTTCTACCTTCGCCTCAAGGCTGCTATGGAAAAGTTCAATAAGGAGAATACTTCGGGTAATGACCCGGAGTAATTATATATTTACATTGGGGGAATAGGTTTGTTTGGCGTCATTGATTTGCTGGCGGCTGTTATAGTCGTCATTACAGCCTGCTATCTTTGCGGTAAGCTCATTATAGCTACGCGTAATAAGCAGATTCTTGTAGTGGACGAGCACACACCGTTTACTGTGACAGAGCGTGATGATAAGAGCATTACTCTTCGTACGTCTCTTCATTTCCATAATGATGGTACGAGCTGCGCCACGTTACTGGACTGCTTTGCACGTCCTCAGATGCCCTATGAGCAGTATGATGGCTGTGCTGTCAGCGCGAAGCTGGAACGTGAGGGAGTACCACGTGAGGATGGGTATTTCGAGTCATATATAATAGAGCATAAAGAAGCAGTCAACATGATAGTGTATGTTACGTTGACTGCTCGCAAGGGATTGACCCTAGAAGAGGCACTTTCCCATATGGTGAGCTTCCCTGTAGAGGTCATCTATGAGGAGTCGGGACGTACACCTTGCGAGTACAAGAAGGTGCGTGTTGAAGTGACGCGCGAGGATATTGGGCGTGCTGCTGGCATAGAGATGGCAGAAGACTGAAGGAGGATGTGAACATGGCAGAGTTGGAGCGTATACCGGTGCCTACGCGCATCCTCACGGATAAGGATGATATCGTAGACAGCATCGGAAGATATACAGATGGTAAAGTCGGACCAGATGATTTGGTGTGCTGCGCGGAAAGCGTTGTCGCAATAACACAAGGTAGATATGTTCACCCTGAGGATTTACATATCACGAAGGTTGCGCAGTTCTGCTGCAGGTTCATACCAGATTATGGCAGTCTTGCTACGCCGCATGGTATGCAGTCGCTTATGGATGTAGAAGGAAAATGGCGCGTTGCAATATCGCTTTTCCTGGGAGCGGTAGGAAAGGTGTTTGGCGTAAAGGGACTTTTCTACAAGTGGGGCGGCAAGGAAGCTGCGATGATAGACGATGTGACGGGTACCATGCCGCCTTTTGACAAGTGCATCGTTTACGGCCCTGCAGAGCCATATGAGGTCGTTAAGAAGATCAAGGAACGTACAGGCGCATTTGGTGCAATGATAGCAGATGTCAATGACCTTAAGCGTTCGCGCGTAGTTGGCGTCACAGATGGTGTCGATGGGCAGCGCGCGGCAAATCTCTTGCTTGACAATCCTTTCGGCAATGCATCTCAAAAGACACCGATATGTATCATCAAAAATTATAGGCAGTGGCAGAGTGGGAAAGACTGAGATTCATTTTTGATGAATCGAAGCTGTCGTGCTTGCGGTGGCTTATTTGAAAGGAGCGGATGTGATGGCGAGACCGGATGGCAGGGCTGCAGATGAAAAAAGAAGGACGCGTATCACCCGCCATTTCCAGAAATATCCTGCAGGATCTGTTCTCATAGAGACGGGTAATACAAAGGTGATATGCTCTGCGAGCGTAGAGAACAGAGTGCCATTTTTCTTGCGTGGTACCGGTCAGGGATGGCTTACGGCTGAGTATTCGCTGCTGCCCGGCTCTACGTCAGAGAGGACGCGCCGTGAGGCAAAGGGTGGACAGACGGGAAGGACACAGGAGATACAGAGGCTTATAGGCCGCAGCCTTCGGTCGGTGACAGATGTGGCTCTGCTTGGAGAACGTACGATTATCATCGACTGCGATGTGATACAGGCTGACGGCGGTACTCGTACAGCGTCGGTTACCGGTGCCTTCGTAGCGCTAGTCGAAGCGTGTAATACGTTTTATAAGCCTGGAGGAGCATTCCCCGTGAAGGACTTCCTATCGGCAATCAGCGTTGGCATTTCTGCTGATGGGGAGGAGATACTTGATCTCTGCTATGAGGAGGATTCTGCGGCAAATGTTGATATGAACGTTGTCATGACAGGTTCCGGAGAATTCGCAGAAGTACAGGGAACAGGCGAAGGCAGACCATTCTCACGTAGTGAACTGGATGGACTGCTCGCGCTCGCTGAGAAAGGCAATAAGGAATTGATTTCATATGAAAAAGACATATTGGGTTGGGATCTGGTATGGAGAGTCGGCCGCGTGGGCTGATCTCACAGCATGGCGCTTTAGCTTAGTGTTTACCAATAGGCGGCAGATTACATCTGATATCTTTTTACTGAAATTTTGTTCTTGAAGCAGGAAAAAAATAATAAATATCTAATAGAGTATGCAGGCATGAGGATCCGAATGGATTTTCATGCCTGTATCACAGTTATAGAAAAACGAACAGGATTCATTTTTTGCAGAGAGTGCACGTTCTCACTGAAATGATTCGCTGTGATGCATTGTCATGTTGGCATCATATTGTGATGTTGGCATAATTATTAGGAGGAGGGTTTATTTTGCGTACAATCGATGTAAAGGAGATTACTGAAGCAGTAGCCCGGATGTGCAAGGAGGCGGCTTACTACCTGCCGAAAGATGTCTATGAGGCATTGAAGAAGGGCCGTGAGACTGAGCAGTCTCCAGTCGGGCGCGACGTCCTTGATCAGATCATCAAGAATTCGGAGATCGCGCGCAGTGAGGATCGACCAATCTGTCAGGATTGCGGTCTCGTGATTGTATTCGTAGAGGTTGGTCAGGATGTGCACCTTGAAGGCGGAGATCTCAATGATGCGATCAATGCTGGCGTTGCAAAGGGATATACGGAAGGCTATCTCAGGAAATCAGTAGTCGAGGAGCCTCTGTTCAACCGTAAGAACACGGGCGACAACACCCCGGCGGTCATTTATACGAAGATCGTTCCAGGTGACAAGGTACATATTCGCCTCGAGCCGAAGGGATTCGGCAGTGAGAACAAGGGCGGCATCAAGATGCTGGTACCAGCTGATGGCGTAGAGGGTGTCAAAAAGGCGGTTCTCGATATCATCCTTCATGCTGGCCCGAATCCATGTCCTCCGATGGTTGTAGGCGTTGGTATTGGCGGTACAATGGACAGGGCTGCAGTCCTGTCGAAGCTGGCGCTGCTCCGTCCGACGAATGTAAGAAATGCGCATCCTGAGTATGCTAAGCTTGAGAAAGAGATACTTGATCTCATCAACCAGACAGGTATAGGACCTCAGCTTGGTGGTACGACATCTGCGCTTGCAGTTAATATCGAGTGGGCTCCGACGCATATCGCTGGTCTGCCTGTAGCTGTTACGATCTGCTGCCATGCGACACGTCATGCCGAGAGCACACTCTAAGATGATTGTTCGTTAGGAGGAGAGAATAAGATGGTTGAAAAAATCGATGGCAAGTTCCATATCACAACGCCTTTCACGGCGGAGGATTCCAATAAGCTCCATGCTGGCGACAGTGTACTTATAACAGGCACTATATACAGTGCACGTGATGCAGCGCATAAAGTGATGACAGAAACGCTTGCACGCGGAGAGAAGCTGCCAATCGACTGGCATAATCAGATGGTGTACTATCTTGGACCTACTCCGGCAAAGCCGGGAGATCCTATAGGCTCATGTGGACCTACGACTTCAGGCCGTATGGATGCATATACACCTACTATGCTTGAGCAGGGTATAAAGGGTATGATCGGCAAGGGTTCACGCTCCAAGGAAGTTGTCGAATCTATGAAGAAGAACGGGGTCACTTATTTTGCGGCAGTCGGTGGTGCAGCAGCATTGATCGCAAAATCTGTAAAGGCTTACGAAGTCATAGCATATCCTGAGCTCGGTCCTGAAGCTCTTGCAAAGCTGACGGTTGAGAATTTCCCTGCTATTGTGGTTATCGATCATGAGGGCAATGATTTCTATGAAATCGGAGAGGCTCCATATCGTAAGCTGAAGCTTTGATATAGCAATTAGGAGGTACAGAATGAACACAACATTTTATGTGCGCCGTCTGCATTCGCTCTGCGGATTGCTTTTTCTGGGCGCCGTGCTTTTCGAGCACATCTTCACTAACTCGACTGCACTGCTTGGACCTGAGGGCTTGGATTCGGCTCTTGCGATGATGGAGCTTATTCCAAAGCCAATCTTCTACTGCCTTGAGATTGGATGCATTGCAGTTCCACTGCTTTTCCATGGTATCTACGGCATCTATATAGCTCTCCAGGCAAAGAACAATCCTGGCCATTATGGATATGTCCGCAACTGGCAGTTCGCTCTTCAGCGCTGGACAGCATGGTATCTTGTGGTATTCCTTATATGGCATATCTTCTACCTTCGCATATATCTGAAGGGTATAATGGGTCATCCGATAAATTATGCTTTGCTGGACAGCTATCTGTCTAATCCAATAGTATTCATCCTTTATCTGCTTGCTATGGTTGCTGCATGTTTCCATTTCTGCAATGGTATCACAACCTTCTGCATGACATGGGGCATAGCAAAGGGACCGCGTGTGCAGAATGTCATCAGCGTCCTCTCGATGTTGCTGTGCGTAGGCCTCTGCCTTGTCGTACTGGCATTCATGCTTCATTATGTCATTATGTGATAGGCTTTAGATAAGGAGAAAAACATGGCTGATAAAAAGAAAATCATCATCGTCGGCGGCGGACTCTCCGGCCTTATGGCTGCATTGAAGGTCTGCGAGCTTGGCGGAGAAGTAGATCTGTTCTCTTACTGCCCAGTGAAGCGTTCTCATTCGTTGTGTGCACAGGGCGGTATTAATGCATGTATGGACCTCAAGGGTGAGCATGACAGCATATATGAGCATTTTGATGATACCGTTTATGGCGGTGACTTCCTGGCTGATCAGGAAGCAGTCAAGGGCATGGTTGAGGCTGCGCCAAAGCTCATAAAGATGTTTGACCGCATGGGCGTTCCGTTTACACGTACACCAGAGGGTACGCTTGATCTGCGTAACTTTGGTGGACAGAAGAACAAGCGCACATGCTTCGCTGGATCCACGACAGGACAGCAGCTGCTTTATGCTCTTGATGAGCAGGTTCGCCGCTGGGAAGTCAAGGGTGGCGTAAAGAAGTATGAGTACTGGGAGTTCATCCGTATCATAAAGAATAAGGATGGTATCTGCCGCGGTATCGTAGCACAGAATATGAACTCGATGGAGATCGTTCCGTTCCGTGCTGATGCTGTCATACTTGCTACTGGCGGCCCTGGACAGGTTTATGCACGTTGCACGGCGTCTACAATCTGCAACGGCTCAGCTGTATCCGCTGTTTATCAGCAGGGTGCTGAGATCGGCAATCCAGAGTTCATCCAGATTCATCCTACTGCCATCCCAGGCTCTGACAAGAACCGCCTGATGAGTGAGGCTTGCCGCGGTGAGGGCGGACGTGTATGGGTATGGCGCGACAATCCGGAGACCGGAGAGAAAGAGCGCTGGTACTTCCTGGAGGATATGTATCCTGCATATGGAAACCTTGTTCCGCGTGATGTCGCATCCCGTGCTATATACAAGGTATGCGTACACATGAATCTGGGAATGCATAATCCTAACCGTGTATATCTGGATCTCTCTCATATTCCTGCTGATTACCTCGAGCGCAAGCTCGGCGGCATCCTCGAGATGTATGGTGACTTCATGGGTAAGGATCCTCGTAAGGTGCCAATGGAGATATTCCCGTCAATCCATTATTCCATGGGTGGTATTTGGGTAGATCTCAAGCATCATACCAATATTCCTGGTCTGCTTGCTTCTGGCGAGTGCGATTACCAGTATCATGGTGCTAACCGTCTTGGTGCTAACTCCCTGCTGTCTGCTGCATACTCTGGAACGATTTCTGGTCCTGAGGCTATGCGTGTAGCGAAGAGCGGCGAGCTCGGTGATCCGCTTACGGATAGGGAACTGGAAGATGCAAAGCAGGAGGCTGTCGACGAGTTCGAAAAGATCCTGAAGATGGATGGCCCAGAGAATGCACATCAGCTGCATCATGAGATGGGTGACATCATGTATCAGTATGTTTCCATTGAGCGCGATAATATCGGCCTTGCAAAGTGCATGGAAGAGCTCAAGAAGATACTGAAGCGCTGGGATAACATCGGTCTTACAGATCATGGCCATTGGGCAAACCAGGAGGCTATGTTCGTCCGCCAGCTGCGTAATATGATCCTTTATGCAATGGTTATCACGAAGTGCGCACTTCAGCGTGATGAGTCCCGCGGAGCACATGCTAAGATCGTTCTCGATGAGAATAACCAGCGTGTGACCGATGAAAAGGGCGATCTCGTATTCATGCCGCGTGATGATAAGCGTTTTATGAAGACTTCAATTGCTACATACGATCCGGAGACGGAGGAGCCTGTGGTAACATATCGCGAGTTCAACCACTCCTACATCAAGCCGCGTCTTCGTAACTATGCTGTCGCGAAGAAAGAGTAATGGGAGGGTCATAAATGGCAGAGAATAAGAAAAAAGTAACGCTTATCATAGAGCGCCAGGATGGTCCGAAGGAGAAGCCGTACAAGCAGACTTTTGAAGTAGATTACAGACCTGGTCTCAATATAGTTGCAGCTTTGATGGAAATCCAGAAGAACCCTGTGACAAAGGACGGAAAGCGCGTCGCTCCGGTTGTTTGGGAGTGCAACTGCCTTGAGAAGGTATGCGGTGCATGTATGATGGTCATCAATGGACGTGCACGTCAGGCTTGCGCTTCTCTGGTAGATAACCTGGAGCAGCCGATAACGCTTGCTCCGGCACGTACATTCCCGGTTATCCGCGACCTTTTGATCGATCGTTCCGTTATGTTCGAGAGCCTGAAGCGCATTCAGGGCTGGATCAATGTGGAAGGTTCTTGGGATATGCCAGATGCACCGCGTCAGAATCCATATACTGCGCAGACGGCATATGAGATATCTCACTGCATGACTTGCGGCTGCTGCTTGGAGGCATGCCCGAATGTTGGACCGCAGTCAGACTTCATCGGTGCAGGTCCTACGGTTCAGGCGTATCTGTTCAATATCAATCCTATTGGTAAGTATGATGAGCCGAAACGTCTCGAAGCTCTTATGGGTAAGGGCGGTATTACAAGCTGTGGTAACAGCCAGAACTGCGTAGAGGTATGCCCGAAGAATATTAAGCTGACGACTTATCTTGCACAGTTGAATCGTGACGTGAACAAGCATGCGCTTGCAAATATCTTTAACAAGTAAATAACTTGTAAGCTGAAATAGCAGCGGGAAAAATCCCGTTGCTATTTTTTGTATACATGTATATTGACAAGACATAACACACATGATATGATAGTGAATTTACAAAATGTCTAGTTTGTGATATAATGATTAACAAAAGGGAGAGACTCTATGATATTTGTTGTAAATTTGTTCATATTATGGGATGGGGGTGTTAGATTTGCTGCATATTGGTGATAAGGTCGTTTATCCAATGCATGGTGCTGGAGAGATAGCAGGAATAGAGGAATGTGAAGTTCTTGGCGAAGATAAGTCATACTATGTGCTTCGTATGCCAATCGGGAATATGAAAGTAATGATTCCAACTGAAAAAGCTGACAGCATAGGATTGAGAGATGTTATTTCCCAGGATACGGTAGAAGAAATAGAGGAAATCTTGAAGGGATCACCAGAAAAGGTCGGTGGAAGCTGGAATAAACGGTTTCATGCAATATTGTCGCGTATGAAATCAGGAGATATTTGCGAGGTTGCTGCGGTACTGAGAAATCTGACATTGCAGGATCAGCAAAGGAAGATATCCAGCGGAGAAAGGCGGCTTCTCGATCTGGCGCGCCAGATCGTTATCAGCGAACTCGTGTATGCACTTGATAAGACGCCTGATGAGGTCAGTGCGTGGATAGAGGGGATTCTTTCACATGCTGACGCAAAAAAATGAGGCAGTCTTGAAACCTTTTGACAAATGAATATGTTTTTAGTATGATAACCTTATCCATGCAATCATTCGGAATATATAAAAAGGGGGGTGAGATGATGTTGCTGGACAAGGTTTTTCGTTTTTTCATGACGGCTTTCTTCGCTATATCCGGAGCGGCTTTACTAAACCTTGCAAGCCCGTTGCTGACCATATTCATCAGTACGGAAATACTTAAGATGGACATGGGCATCTTCAAGATGACAGCGGCGGGTTTTTTCTGCGTGCTGATAGGTGCAATCGCAGGTGGCCTTGCAGGTTTTCTGATGTCGCCATTCTTTATTCGTAAGTTGAAAGACTTCTCAATATGGGTTGAAGCCCAAATGAACAATATGCCAATCCACGATGTCATCGCTGGAGCCATAGGGCTCATAATCGGACTTATTATAGCTATTCTTTTCGGATCGGCATTCTCGAAGATTCCGGTGATAGGGGATTATCTACCGGCGATCTTCAGTATCGTTCTTGGGTATTTAGGAATTTCTATCACGATAAGGAAACGGAAAGAATTGACAGAACTCTTTGATAGCTTTCCAAAAAAACTTCGGGAACGTAGGGCTCATGAGCAAAAGAAGGGGCAGGAACCGGCTAATCGGACTATCGGTGCTTATACGTATAAGGTGTTGGATACAAGCGTTATAATAGACGGGCGTATTGCAGACATCGTGAAGTCTGGTTTCTTGGAGGGCACACTAGTTGTGCCTGCTTTCGTGCTACGCGAGCTGCAGCATATAGCTGATTCGTCTGATGTGTTGAAGCGTACGAGGGGACGACGTGGCCTTGATATACTTCAAAAGATGCAGGATGCCGATGAAGCTCAGATAATGATTACCAATGTAGATTATGACGACATTCCAGAAGTCGATATGAAGCTTGTACGCCTTGCACATGAGATGGGCGGCAAACTCGTCACCAATGACTATAATCTCAATAAGGTTGCTGCATTGCGTGGGGTACAGGTGCTGAATATCAATGAGCTATCAAACGCAGTGAAGGCGGTTGTCATTCCTGGAGAATCGATGTTCGTAAGCATCGTAAAGGAGGGCAAGGAGTATGGCCAGGGAGTCGCATATCTCGATGATGGTACTATGATCGTAATCGAAGATGGCAGGAAGCATATCGGTGATTCGATAAAAGTAGAAGTGACATCAGCATTGCAGACTGCTGCTGGACGTATGATTTTTGCTAAGCCGGTTAGGAGCTGATAGCATGACGTCTGTAATCTTTCCTGCTGCAGGTGTCGGAAAGCGCATGCATGCGGGACAGAACAAGGTCTTTATGGAGGTTGCTGGTCTGCCTGTGCTTGTGAGGAGCCTTATGGCCTTTGCTACATGTCCTGGTATCGGTCAGCTTATCGTAGCGATAGGCTCAGCGGATATAGATAGGGCACGCAGCTTGCTAAACAGTATTACAGGTCTTGGCAAATGCATTGTCGTAGAAGGTGGATCAGAGCGGCAATACTCTATACGTAATGCGATGAAAGTGTTATCTGATGATGCGGATATCGTGCTCGTGCATGACGCTGCACGTCCACTCGTCAGCAGGAAAACGATAGAAGCCGTCAAGAGTGGCGCAATAAAATATGGTGCATGTATTGCCGCAGTTCCAGAGAAAAATACGATAAAGGTCGTTGATGATGGCCTGGTCGTTGCTACTCCAGACCGGAGCCGCCTGTGGGCTGTACAGACGCCACAGGGGTTCAGGCGTGATATTCTTGAAGAAGCTTATAAGAAGGCAGAAGAGGATGGCTTCCTGGGTACTGACGATGCAAGCCTTGTTGAAAGGCTTGGCATAGGTGTACATGCGATAATGTCTGATTACAGCAATATAAAGCTGACTACGCCAGAGGATATACCTATTGCAGAATCAATATTGGCACGCAGGCAGGAGGAAAAGTCATGATTAGATTTGGCATGGGATACGATGTACATCGTCTTACGGGGGGTCGAAAACTAATCCTTGGCGGTGTAGAGATACCGCATACCGCAGGGTTGCTTGGTCATTCGGATGCAGATGTGTTGCTGCATGCTGTATGTGATGCGCTGCTTGGTGCTGCAGCGCTGGGAGATATAGGCCGTCATTTTCCAGATACCGATAGCAGATATGAAGGTATCTCTAGTATGATATTGCTGAAGCATACAGGACAGTTGCTGAAGGAGAAGGGCTATAAGGTTGGCAACATAGATGCGTGTATCGTAGCCCAGAAGCCAAAGCTTGCACCGTATATAGAAAAGATGACGGAGAATATAGCAGCAGCGCTTTGCATTGATAAGGGACAGGTCAATGTAAAGGCAACGACGGAAGAAAGATTGGGATTCACAGGAAATGAGACAGGTATATCTGCATATGCTGTTGCAGGGATTACCGAAGACTGAAAGGGGCAGGATCGTATGCTCAAAGTATATAATACTATGACGCGGAAAAAAGAGGAGTTCCATCCGATACGAGATGGTGAGGTGAGCATATACTGCTGCGGGGTTACACCGTATAATCATCCGCACATAGGAAATGCGCGCCCATTCGTCACGTGGGATGTGATCAGAAGATACTTTACGGCTCTGGGATACCGTGTGAGGTACGTACAGAATTTCACAGATATCGACGATAAGATTATCAGGACAGCCAATGAAGAGGGCGTGACCTGGAAGGATATCTCCGACGGATATATAAAGTCGTACTTTGAGTCGATGGATGCTTTGAATGTGAAGCACGCAGAAGTGTACCCTAGGGTTTCAGAGACTATACCGGAAATCATAGATATGGTAAGGAAACTGATCGATAAGGGATATGCTTATCCGCTGCATGGAGATGTGTATTTCAGTGTTGAAAAATATAGCGAGTACGGCAGACTGAGTGGAAGAAAGCTTGAAGATATGCAGGCCGGAGCGCGTATAGAAGTCGATGAGGAAAAGCACCATCCGATGGATTTCGCACTATGGAAAGCAGCAAAGCCTGGTGAGCCTGCATGGGACAGCCCATGGGGAAAGGGACGTCCGGGATGGCATATCGAGTGCTCTGCAATGTCGCTGAAGTATCTTGGTGAAACCTTTGACTTTCATGGCGGTGGAAGCGATTTGATTTTCCCGCATCATGAGAATGAGATTGCTCAGTCTGTTTGCAGTATAGGCAAGCCTGACTCATTCGCAAGGTGCTGGGTGCATAATGGTTTCATAACTATCAACAATGAAAAGATGAGCAAATCGAAGGGGAATTTCTTTACCGTACCGGATATACTTAAGGAATATAACGGCGAGGAAGTACGTTTCTTTATCCTGCAGAAGCATTATAGGAGTCCACTTGACTTCAGCAGGGAAAGGATGGATGAGTCAAGAGCAGGTCTTCAGAGACTTCACAATGCGAAGGAAGCTGCTGATGCATTGATCGGACAGAGTGGAAGCTCTGATACGGCGGCTGCACTGCTTGAGAAAGCGGAGGGCTTCTGGAAATCCTTCTGTGAGGCGATGGATGATGATTTTAACACCGCGCTTGCCATCGGATATATGTTTGAACTGGCGAAGGAGATAAATATATATGCGTCTTCTGTGGGACAGGGTACAGCATATGACGAAAATGACTTCAAGAAGGTTTATGCGCTGTATACGAAGATGGCAGGAATAATCGGCATATTCGAGCAGAAGGCGGATGCGTCGGACGATAGACTGACAGATGGCCTTATGGAACTCATATTGTCGATACGTCAGAAGGCTCGCGCCAATAAGGACTGGGCAACGGCGGACAAGATACGTGATGGCTTGAAGGAACTTGGCATCGAGATCGAAGACAGCAAAGCCGGAGCAAGGTGGAAAAAGGCATGAATTTCGAGCATTTGAAAAAGCTTACAGATATGATGTTTGTTCCAGACGGCTCGGGTGGGATACTTCAAAGATATGACAGCGTTGATGCAAAGCTTTTGAATCCGCTTGTTCAGGCATATATAGGCGACGCTTTTTTTCATTTGTATGTGAGGAGCCGGCTGCTCTCGTATGAACAGGCTAAGGTTCAGGTACTGAATTTGTTCAGTGCTCAGATTGTGTCTGCAGTATGGCAGGCTAGAGCCTATAAGCTTATCGAGGACGTGCTCACCGATGAGGAGAAGGGCGTGTTTAGGCGTGGGCGTAATGCACATAGCCATGCGCCGAGAAAGGCGTCTACGATAGAGTATCATGCTAGTACCGGATTTGAGGCTGTGCTGGGTTTCTTATATCTATCTGAACGTTTTGACCGCCTGATTGAGGTGACTGAGAGAGCTTTTCAGGCGATAGCCAAGGAAATCATGTCTAAGCGTCAGGGTAAGGGGTGAGTGTAGATGCTGAGTGTGACTCTTCTGGAGCATACGCCAGAGCCTGAGCGCGTCATTGCAATGGCGGCGAGGTTATGCTATTCTCCAACTGGGGCGAAGGAACTCATTGAAAGGATTTCTGATGAAGAAGCGGGTCGTATGGTTCGTAAAATGACACGTCTGGGGCATGCGTCTACGATAGAACACGTGAGCTTCACATTCGGTGTTGAGGGCGTATCACGCGTACTGACACATCAGCTTGTGCGCCATCGTATAGCCTCCTATGACCAGCAGTCGCAGCGGTATGTAGCAGCTCACGGATTCAAGTATATAACTCCACCATCGATTGAGGGGAATCCTAAAGCAAAGGCAAAATTTGACCATATCATTGAGGAGATACGTAAGTCATATGATGAGCTGACGGATATGGGCATACCGAAGGAGGATGCGAGATACGTACTTGCAAACGCCACTGAGACAAAGATCATCATTACCATGAATGCCAGGACGCTATTGCACTTCTTCAATCTAAGGTGTTGCCTTAGGGCGCAGTGGGAGATACGTGAGATGGCAAATCAAATGCTGTCGCTTGTCAAGCCGATTGCACCGAACCTGTTCAGAAATGCGGGTGCATCATGTGTCAATACGGGTCGCTGTCCAGAAGGCGAAATGACCTGTGGGCATTTCGCTGATATGATAAAGCTTCGTGAGGATTAAGGATATGGCTGATAAAAGGCGCGGACGTGCTGAAAATGTAAATGGATGCCATAGACGCGGGAAAAAATCTGACACCGCCGGTAGTCAGAGGCTTAGAGGTGCGTCTGGCAGTACATATAAAAAGCGTGGCAGCAGATATAAGGCGCAGGAACAAAACGCAAGATCCCTTATGCCAGATGATATGATCGCTGGCCGCAATGCCGTAATGGAGGCTGTGAAAAGCGGACATTCGATCAATAAGATACTGCTAGCCGAAGGAGCAGAAGGGCTGTCTGATATATGCAGCGCAGCCCGAGAGCGAGGCATAGTAACAGAAAATATCCCGCGGGCTAAGCTCGATACCATCACCGGCGGTTTTCGTCATCAGGGAGTGGCTGCTTATGCGGCGCCTGTAGACTATACGGACTTGGATGACATATTGGAACGTGCTGAAAAGGCGGGACATTCGCCTTTCCTGGTGCTGCTTGATGAGCTTGAGGACCCACATAACCTCGGAGCTATCCTCAGGTCTGCGGATGCGGCAGGGGTCGATGGCGTCCTTATACCTAAGAGGCGCAGCGTACCGCTGTCCGCCACTGTTGCAAAGACCTCGGCTGGAGCGGTAGAATATGTGCCTGTTGCGCGAATAGGGAATATTGTCCAGACGATGAAGAAGCTGCAGCAACGTGGCCTTTGGGCAGTAGGAGCGGATATGGATGGCAGTGCAGAGTGCTTTGAAGCGGACCTTACGGGACCTTTGCTTCTCGTGATAGGCGGTGAAGGGCGAGGCCTTGGGAGGCTCGTGAAGGAAACTTGCGATATGATCGTTAGAATCCCGATGAATGGCAGTATCAATTCACTGAATGCGTCGGTTGCCGCGTCTGTCTTGATGTACGAATCCGTTCGTCAGCGTATAGCGAAGAGCCGGGTATGATAATGACTGGAGGCACGTTGTGAGAGAGCTTCTTCTGGTAGATGGATACAACGTAATTAATTCATGGCCTGAGCTTAAGCCTCTCCGTGACAACTTGGGTGATGCCAGGGATAAGCTTTCTGATGTGATGGCAGAATACGGTGAATATCATAAGTATGATGTCATCATCGTCTTTGATGCCTTATTCACGGCAGATGATGAGCATAAGGATAGAGTAAACTGTCATTTGGACATCATATATACTGGCAAGGGAGAAACAGCCGACAGCTGTATCGAGAGACTTACATATGAAGCAGTAAATGATGGTCGCGTGGTTAGGGTCGTGACATCCGATGGTGCTGAGCAATCCGTCATACTCGGTGCAGGTGCGAGCCGCATTCCCTCACTTGAGCTTAGACGCGATGTCAGGCGCTTAAAAAAGCAACTGCGTCGGGACTACACGGGGAAGGTGACTCTTCCAGTGACACGAATAGAGGTGGGAGATAGGCTGGATCCGGAGACAGCAGCGAGGCTCGACGCCATGAGAAAAGGTCACATGCCGCATGAAAAACCTTGACGCAAAGCGGATTTCTAATGTATACTTAAAGAGTGTAAAATGTTAACGGTGGAATACTATAATAGTATGCAGGTTTATATATACACACGAGTCCTTTTATGGAGGTCATTGCTATGGATGCAGAAGCAAATGTAGGAAATGACGCAGTACCTGCCGGAAAATCATTTGATAAGATGACAGATGAGGAAATCATCCTAGAAATCAAAGATGGATGCAATGATGCAGCGTTGGATTACTTGATCAATAAATACCGGAATTTCGTGCGCGCTAAGGCTCGCTCGTATTTCTTGATAGGAGCTGACCGGGAAGACATCATACAAGAAGGCATGATAGGTCTCTATAAAGCGATACGTGATTTCCGGAATGATAAGCTTTCATCATTCCGTGCATTCGCTGAGCTTTGTGTCACGCGACAGATCATCACCGCGATCAAGACGGCAACACGTCAGAAACATATACCACTCAATTCGTATATATCTCTAAACAAGCCAATTTATGATGAGGATTCTGATAGGACACTTTTGGATGTGATATCTGGTGCAAAGGTATCTGACCCGGAAGAACTGGTGATCAGCAGAGAGGAATTCTTCGATATCAACAACAAGATGGAGGAGATACTGAGCGACCTTGAGTGGAAGGTGCTTATGTCATATCTTGATGGGAAGTCGTATCAGGAGATTGCCGTTGATCTGAACAGGCATGTGAAATCAATAGATAATGCATTACAGCGCGTGAAGCGTAAACTTGAGAGATATATGGAAAATCGAAGTGATGACGTAGATCTTGCAAGTATATACCGTGGGTTGAATTCTATGGGTCATCGTATGGGGAATGTACATCATTGACTGATAAAGAAAGGGCACTGCCTTCGTGGCAGTGCCCTTTCGTGACTTATATATCAGGAGAAAATCTGCGGTGTGATGTCCATTCCCATGCCAGCTAGCATTTCTACATCCTCCTTCAGCGTCGTGCCGGAGGTGGTGAGCATGTTTCCTGTGATGGATGCCGATGCACCGTGGATGAATGCTGTTGCGCCATTTTGCGGAAGCAGCTTCCTTCCAGCGGCAAGCCTGATATCCGCCTCTGGATTTATGTATCTGAAAAGTGCAACCGAGCGCAGTATATCATCTGCAGATATGCGTTCGAATCCTTCTAATGGCGTGCCAGGTATTGGCATAAGTGCGTTTATTGGTATAGACTTTATACCAAGCTCTGAAAGGCTGATAGCCATATCTAGACGATCTTCCCACGTCTCTCCCATGCCGATGATGCCGCCCGAACAGACGATGAGACCTTCCTCCTGTGCCATCTTTATGGTATGTATGCGGTCATCATAGGTGTGTGAAGTGCAAATCTCAGGGAAATATCTGCGCGATGTCTCGATATTGTGATGATAATTAGTGACTCCTGCCTCATGCAGGCGGCGCAGCTGCTCGCGATTCAGCAGCCCGTGTGACGCACAGAGACAGATATGCGTTGTGCGGCGCATTTCTTTATATGCTTCAATAGCCTTATCGAAATCATTGCCCGAAAGTGACCTGCCGGATGTCACAATCGCAAAGCGGTTGGCACCAGCTTTTTCGTTAGCCTTTGCATTGCTCACTATCTCATCTTTTGGCAGGAAGTCATATTCCTCACAATCTGTATTATGACATGCAGCCTGGGCGCAGTATTTGCAGTTTTCACCACATCGTCCGCTGCGTCCGTTTATGATCGTACATAGATCGATGTGCTTGCCGCAGAAATGCTCCTGGATCTTTCCAGCGCCTTCTTCAAGCTTGTCGAGCGGTGCAGAGATGAAAATCGAAAGATCATCTTCACGCTTAATACGGTGACCTCTGATGATTTCTTCCGCTAGTTTTATGATATCCTTATTTTCTGCCATTTGATGAACCTCACTTTTTAAGATAAATGAAGGAAATATTGATATTCCATATAATCATTCATATTATAAATCCTAATACAATCAACGTCAACTGAAAAAAATATTGTGGTTGACAAAAATAAGGAACCTTTGATCGCTAGATGCATGGAATAAATATTTTCAGCGTTGTCCTTGACTTCTTATGTTTCCATAGTAAAATTATTTTGTGGAATACGGTGCGGCGATATAGCTTCCAGCATATAGAAGATGAGATGAGGAGGATTTTTTTGCAGCAGGTATCGGAATGTGAAATACCGTTTGCAGATCGCAGTGAGGCAATGGCGATATTGGGGGATCACGATGAGTTTCTAAAGCTCATGCATGCCGAATTCGGATGTATGGTCGTGAGCCGTGGAGATGGTATTGATGTATCAGGTGATCCGCGCGACGTAGGGGTGGTGTGCTCACTGATCCGTGAACTGGTGTTTTTGTACAGGCAGGGAGCCAGGATTACCCCTCATGAGGTACGATATGGCATAAAGCTTGTTAAGAATGGCCAGTCTGATGAACTGCATTCTCTCTTTGATGATACGATCCTCGTTACAGCGAGGGGGAGGAGTGTCCGCCCTAAGACGCTTGGTCAGGGCAGATACATCGATGTTATAAGACATCATGATGTGACATTCGGTATTGGACCTGCTGGAACGGGGAAGACGTATTTGGCGGTTGTCCTCGCTGTCGCGGCATTGCGTACTCATTCGGTGGAACGTATTGTTCTTACAAGACCTGCAGTAGAGGCGGGTGAGAAGCTGGGTTTCTTGCCGGGAGATATGCAGGATAAGGTAGATCCATATCTAAGACCATTGTATGATGCGTTGCAGGATACGATGGGTATGGATACATATCAGAAGCTGCTGGCAAAGGGGATAGTGGAGATAGCGCCGCTGGCATATATGCGCGGAAGGACGCTTAACAATGCCTTTGTGATACTCGATGAAGCACAAAATACGACAGCTGGGCAGATGAAGATGTTCCTCACACGTCTGGGATTCGGATCTAAGATGGTGGTGACCGGCGATCCTGGCCAAACAGATCTGCCGCATGGTGCCGTATCTGGACTTAGGCAGGCGGTGCAAATCCTCAGTGGAATAAGGGGCATAGGCATAGTCAGGCTAGAGGCAGAGGATGTTATACGCCATGAGATCGTATCACGTATAGTACGCGCTTATGATGAATATGAGAAAAGACTGGGAGATAGGCAATGAATGTGATTCTTGATGTGGATGATGGCATAGCTGTTGATGATGAGCTCAAGCAGAGTATAATCGATGCTGCTGCCAAGGTGATGCAGATGTATGATGTGCCGAATGGAGAGGTCAGCATTACATTGACGGATGATGATTTTATCCATCGCCTCAATAAGAAGTATAGGGGCATTGACAGACCTACGGATGTGCTCTCTTTCGCACTTGATGAGAGTGTGGAACCTGACATAGAGGGCGGTCCAGACGTGGATGCGATTGGTGATATCATCATTTCTATGGAAAGAGCGAGGGAACAGGCTGCTGAGTATGGTCATTCAATCAAGCGTGAGACCGTTTTCCTTACGGTTCACGGCATGCTACATCTCTTGGGATATGATCATATGGAGGAGCAGGATCGCCTGGAGATGGAGGCCGAGCAGCGGCATGTGATGAACGAGCTTGGTATACCGAGGGAATAATAGGGGGAGTAAATGGAAAAAGATCAGAAGACAGTACATAGGTCGGGATTCATCGCGG
>OMZT01000159.1 GCA_900315615.1 uncultured Veillonellaceae bacterium
GCCCGTGTCATCAGCGACAAATAGTATATTACACTTTCACGTGGGATTTGTCAACACTTTTTTTGATAAAAATCGAGATTTTTTTCATGACGCCAATTCACCCATATAAATGACTCATAGTCCCTTTAAAATCACATCAATTTTCAAATGAATCATTGTATTTGTAACAAATAAAGTGTACAATAACATAGGGAATATGTCATGCCTTAAAGGAGCATATTCCATAACATAGAAGGAGAAGTCTAATATGGATAAAGACAATCAGGACATTCCTATTAAATTTGACAGCAAAATATTGCATATGCTGGAGAACTTCGATAACACGACTTTCGCTCAATGGAATGCAAAAGCCGGATATGTCGAGTTTACGAATGTCCCTTCAAATTGTCCATATGCTATACCAGAGGAACGGCAGATCAATGTTGCAGATGCGATTTCCAGTGGGTTCATATATTCACAGGATATAAAACCGTTCGATACCTTTATACATGCACTCTGTAACGGCAGCCAGGATAGCGATCCCGTACATGGTGAGATAGACGTTCGGCTGAGCTCAGCTGATAAGAAGGATTATATATGGTCTAAGCTGCGCATGCTTATCTTCCCGAAGAACGGCTCTCCATGGTCGATATTCGGACTGATACGCAATATAGATGAGGAGAAACGTTCACAACTGAAGCTCCTGCATGAGGCGGAGCATGACCCGCTGACGGATTTCCTTAATAAGCAATCACTTCGTCATCACGCTGAACAGTTCTTCAATGACAGCAGCAAAAGCAGCGATATGACGCAGTCGGCTCTCTTTATCATCGATGCAGATGGCTTCAAGACTATAAATGATACCTTGGGGCATCTTTTCGGCGACAGCGTGCTCACTGAGATGTCACGTGAGATACGCAAGTATTTTAGGCATACGGATATACTCGGGCGTATCGGCGGCGATGAATTCGTCGTCATCTCTAAGGGTATAGGCTCCGGAGATATCCTGCGGACGCGCTGTGAGAATCTCATTTCTGATACGCACCGTACATATCACAGTAATGGAAAGGATCTGCCTTTCTCGATAAGTATCGGTGTAGCGTTGTATCCGGTACATGGGAGCACGTTCCCGGAGCTTTTTAAGCACGCCGACATGGCGCTTTACGAGGCGAAACGCCGCGGCAAGAATACATACTGCTTCTATAAGCCGAGCATCCTTAACGATGGCAACGGGACGACCGTTCCAGAGCGTATATATAATAATGAGGCGGAATATCAGCAGAAGATGTTCCGCGATAATATGCTCGAGTTCATATTCAAGCTCCTGTATGAGTTGAAGTCGCCTGATGCCGTCATCAATGTCACGCTCAGGATGCTCAGCCAGCGTTTCGGCCTCGATCGCGTCGGGATCGTGGCATTCAATCTCATGGATAATTCGCACTCGACCGTGTATGAATTCACCTCACCTCTGGGTACGGCTCACCAGCCACTCGAAGCCTCAACCGATGAAGCGACCATGTCCATACTCGAACGAAGCATAAAATGTGTGGCCTCAGGCTACCATGCATCGCAGTGGGGTACGATCTCCACGTGCAGCGACGTGGATACGCTAGAAACAGATGATGCCGCTGCTTTCCACAAGCTTGGTACATCTGCTTATCTTTATATGAGGGCTTCTAGGAACGGCGCCGATGTCGGTTCCGTGTCATTCGAGCTTGAAAAGCCGCACGAATTCTCTACTGAGGAGCTTCGCGCATTGAATGTATTCACTGGACTTCTCGTTACCGTGCTCATGCCGCAGGAAACGGATCCCATGCTGCTGCGACAGAACCGTCGTCTCATAGATATCATAGATCGCATGCAAGAAATGGTCTATGTCATAGATAAAGACACCTTTGAACCGTTGTTCCTGAATCAGACGATACGCCAGGCGCTGCAGTCATCGATGGTCAAGCAGGCCTGCTACTTCAGGTTTCATCGGTTCGATAAGCCGTGCCCGAACTGTCCAGTGCTCCCTCTCTCTGAGAATGGCCGCGAATATATCGTGCGTATCGTATCTAGCTGGGGTACGCCAGCAAAGGCAAGAGCTTTCAATATTGACTGGGAAAAGGGGCGTCATGCAGCTCTCGTGATTATGGATCCGATGTAGATAGACATATATAAAAAATGCAGCAGTGTGAACTGCCGCATTTTTTATTGCAATGATATAGATGCCAGTATCTCATTTATGATGGCATGTTGTCGGCTATGAGTGCGAACTCCTCCAATGAGAGCGTCTCGCCGCGGCGGCGTGGATCTATGCCAGCGCGAAGGAGCACTTCCTTCGACAGATCCTTCGTGAGTCCCACACTGCAAAGCGCGTTATGGAGCGTCTTCCTACGCTGTCCGAATGCTGCTTTTACAACGCGAAAGAACGTCTTTTCATCCTTCACGCTTACAGGCGGCTCCTCGCGAACATCACAGCGTATCACCACCGAATCGACCTCCGGCGGCGGTATGAATGACGCAGGAGGCACATCGATCATGACCTCAGGCTCGGTATAGTACTGCACCGCAACGGACAGCGCGCCGTATATGCGCGACCCCGGTGCAGCCGTCATGCGCTCGGCGACCTCCTTCTGTACCATCGTCACGATACGGCTGATTGGGAGCTTCTCCTCGAGCAATGTCAAAAGTATCGGTGTCGTGATATAGTACGGCAAGTTTGCCGCCACCTTGAACGTGCCATCACCCATTATCGCGCGTATATCGGTCTTCAGTATATCGCCCTCTACCAGATGAAAGTGTTCATACCCCGCGAGCGTCTCAGAGAGCACTGCGGGCAGCTTCTTATCCAGCTCCACCGCCGTCACATCTGCACCTGCCTCCAAGAGCCCCTGCGTGAGCGTCCCGATACCAGGCCCTATCTCAAGCACGCGGTCTCCCGGCACGATACCTGCCGCCCGCACGATACCATCTACCACGGATTTATCTATAAGGAAATTCTGCCCGAGCTTCTTCGCTGCGCGCAGGTGAAACTTGTCCAGTATCCTTTTCGTCGCCTGCCTTCCAGCGATGATCGGATGTACATGCACGGTACTGTCTGCGGCCTCGCGCACGGCCATATCTGCATTCTCTGCCATGCTCAATTCCCCCCATCAAGCGACGATACGGCGCGTTCGAACTCCTCGCGCGTAACGCCATAGTGGTTAAGCCTCTTAAGGAACGTCTTCGCGTTCGAAAATCCGATACCAATCGCAGCACCGACGCGTGCGCGCCTGCTCGACGCATCTGCTGAGCCAGACAGACCATTACGGAGCAAATCCGCAGCCTTAAACGTCTCGGACGGCTCGAAGGAAAGCGTGCGCACCTTCAGTAGTGCCGCCCTTATCGCCTCCGGAGAAGCCTGCTCTATACCTATGTCGTTATTGGCCGTCGCGTCCTCAACCGGTACGAAGGCATGCTTCGCGTCCGGAAACCGCTTCGAAAGATAGCCGCGGATACGCTCGCCCGCCATATCGGGATCCGTCATGATGATGATCCCGCGTTTTTCATATGCTGCACGGATATCTGCGAGCGTCTTCTTCGTCAATGCAAATCCACCCGTCGTTATGCAGTCCGCCTCCACTGCCTTATCGACAGCGACAACGTCCATCTTGCCCTCAACGACCAGCACTTCCTTTATCATATAATTCCTTTCCTCACAATCTCAGCAGCAAAGCTCTAGTAGGCGCTGCACGTGCTTCCATATATCTTCATGTACCTCGTCAACGCCGCGCGGCCTATCGCCGTCGTCGGCCTTTATCGTGACCCAGCCGCGCTCTTTCGCAAGGGCGCTATATAGCTCATGACATTTCACGAGATACGTCCTGTCCTTCTCATGTATATCCTCAGCCTGTCCGCTCATCTCGGCACGGCGCGCGATCAGTCTTGCGCTCACTTCTGGCTTCATATCGAGAAAAAAGACGATGTCAGGGCGCGGAAGCCCCAGCTTCACATACTCGAAATCATCGACCCAGTCGATGAAAGCTTTCCTGTCTGACGGATCCTCGATCTTCACCGCCTGATGAACCATATTGCTCGTGACGTAACGGTCTGCCAGGATGACAGCCCCGCGTTCATAGTCGCACCTCCACTCAGTACGGAACGATGCAAACCGGTCGACCGCATAAAAAGCCGACGCCGCATATGCATTCACGTCTTCGGCAGAGCTGCCGAAATCCCCGCGCAGGTACATCTTCACGAGGGCAGATGAATCGGATTCGTAGTCCGGGAATGACACCTCCCGCACAGTGGCACCTGCCTTTTCGAGATGCTCCAGAAGTCTCTTTGCCTGCGTTGCCTTACCAGAGCCGTCACCAGCCTCGATCACTATCAGTTTTCCCATCAGGAATCCCCCTCTGCCACAACGAGAACCGTATCAAGGGACGTATCACGCGGCCCCGTCAGCCTGAGTCCCATCGCCTGGCGCTCTTTGACGTACTCATATATCTCCTGCGAAAGCTCCTCCCCAGGAAATACCAGCGGTATTCCGGGAGGATAGAACATGATCTCCTCTGCCATTATCCGCCCTACCGCCATCTCGAACGGTATGGCCTCGGTGCCTTTAAAGTACGCATCGCGCGGCGTCAAGCGCATAGCTGGTATCTTCGGCAATGTACCGCCCGCGATAGGCTTCACGTTAGCACCGTCACGGCATATATCATCTGCCA
>OMZT01000122.1 GCA_900315615.1 uncultured Veillonellaceae bacterium
AGACGCAAAATCCCTAAAAGGTTAGCAAATGGGACAGCCTTCAAAGAGAGCAGAAGAGGGAAGGCAGTCCCAAAGCTAACCACGGGATTGCGCTGTGATGTTATTGATATATTTCGGAGGTAGGCTATGAGAGTCATACATACGGGAGACTGGCATCTTGGAAGGTTGTTCTGCGGGGCGCATCTCACAGAGAATCAGGCATATATCATAACGAAAGAGCTGCTGCCGATGATTATCGATGAGAAAGCGGATGCGCTCGTCATAGCGGGGGATATATACGACCGCGCAGTGCCTGTGCCGGAGGCGGTGGAGCTCTTTGACTCGGTATTGGCATGGCTCATGGAGCATCATGTGAAGCTCTTTGCCGTGGCTGGAAACCATGACAGCGGACGCCGTATCGACTATGGCAGCAGGATATTCAAGGAGCAGGGGATATATATACGCGGCATTTATGATGCGACTGATGAGCCTATTCCCATATCGGATGAGCATGGTAAGCTATACGTCGCGTTGTTCCCATATATGGATCCGGCCTCGGTGAGGGATTCGCTTACGAAGCGCGGCCTCATGCCAGAGGATGAGGCAGAGGTCACGGGCTTTGACAAGGCTACCGGATTTGCGATAGCCAACATGGCTTCAAACCTCCCAGCGGGCGTGCGGTCTATAGCTGTGGCTCATGCGTTTGTCGCGGGCAGCGGTGAGAAGGACTTCCATCCGGACGAGTCACCAGACTCAGAGCGCGTGCTTTCAGTGGGCGGATCGCCGAATGTGAGCCCACGGCATTTTGCCCCATTCTCGTATACGGCTCTCGGGCATATACATAAGCCACAGCGCGCGGGCGGAGAGAACATCCGGTACAGCGGCTCGCTGATGAAGTATTCATTTGATGAGGCGTCGCAGAGGAAAGGCGCTGTGCTCGTCGATATCGACGGGAATGGGAATGTGAACACAGAGACACGGGAGCTTCATCCGCGGCATGATGTACGCAGGGTGAAGGGCAGCCTCGACGAACTCATGTCCATGCCGGTATCCGATGACTATATAGAGGCACATCTTACGGATAGCCAGCGTATCTTGGGTGCACAGAACAAGCTTCGGAAGATCTGGCCAAATCTCGCGTCTGTGATGTGGGAAATCGATGAGAATACGGTTGCGGCTTCGGATTTCACGGGAAGAGATATACGCAATAAGACGACAAAGGAGAAGTTCTGTGACTTCATATCAAGCGTGCGTCCATCACTCCCACTTACGGAGGATGAGCTGCATGTGCTTGATGAGACGCTTGATGAGATAGACCGTAAGGAGAGGGAGGCAGAGTAATGAAGCCGATAAAGCTTGAGATGACGGCCTTTGGGTCATACAAGGAAAAGACAGTCATAGATTTCAGGGAGCTTGGCGATTGCTCACTGTTCCTGATAGATGGTGATACGGGCGCGGGTAAGACGACGATCTTCGACGCGATGTGCTATGCGCTCTATGGCGTATCGAGCGGTACAGACAAGAAAGTCGGCGACAGTAGCATGAAATGCCAGCTGGCGGATGGGTCTGAGAGTATGGTGGTTGACTATACATTTGAGCTGGGGGAAAAACGCTATCGCGTGAGGCGTGAGCAGAGGTACACCAAGACGGGCAATGCGTCTACGAAGAACGCCCATCTGTGGAATGTGACCGGTCAGGAAGAAAGCCTTTTGTCAGGACCGAATCTGACAGAAGTAAATGCTGCTGTCGAAAAGTTGATGGGCATCGGCAAGGAGCAGTTCAGGCAGGTGATACTGATACCGCAAGGCGAATACAGGCGCATGCTTCTCGCGAACTCTCGTGACCGCGGTGAAATACTGCGCGTGCTGTTCAACACGTATAAAGAACGCCAGCTTAGCGATGCCTTGAAGGAAAAAGCCGATAAATTGAAGCAGGAAAGCGAGAATGAGCAGCAAAAGCGTGAAACCTTGCTCGAAAGCGTCCATGCCGCTGATGTGGATGAGCTGAAAAAAAGGATTGAGGATGGCGAGGCTTTAGCGGCGTCACAGGCTAAGGCGTGCGACGAGCTGAAGATATCACAGGACAAGGCGAACGCGGAGAAGAATGCGGCAGATCAGTTGGAGAAGCTTTTCGCTGATAGTGAGAAAAAAGCCGAGATAGAGCATATGCTGAGCGGTAAGCTTAAAGAGATGGAGAAACGCAAAGAAGCCTTGGCGCGTGCTGACGAGGCGGCAAGACTCGAAGACAGCGCATATCAGAGGAAGACAGCGCGCGATGAGTCAAAGCAGAAGAATGAGGCACTCATCAATGCGAGAGAAGCTGCTGCAGCGGCGAAAAAAGAAGCCGAAGAAACGAACGCCATATACCAGAAGCAGCTTGCGGCAAAGCCTGAGATAGAAAAAGACAAGATAAGACTTGGAAAGCTTGATGAACTGCGTAAGAAAGAGGAGATGCTAAGACCCCTGATCGAAGGTCGGGAAGCCATGGAGAAAGAGCTAAAGAAAGCTGTTGAGGCCGAAAAGAATGCAGAGGCAGCGGCCTTGAATAAGAAGAATGAAAAGAAACGTTCTATGCCGGTATATGAGCAGATAAAGACCGATGTGCAGCTTTTCGATGCCGCAAACCAGCGAGTGAAGCTCCTGATGGGATTCATCGAGACGAGCCAAAGCCTCGATAAAGCTAATAAAAAGCTTGAAGCGACTAAAAAAGCTTTTGACATAGCGGACGCTGCAGCAAAGAAGGCGAAGGAAGAACAGCGTGCCATAGAGGAACGCCTTGCATACGAGCGCAGCGCATTCACGGCGGCGCAGGCATACATCATGGCGGAGAAGCTAGACGATGGCAAGCCTTGCCCGGTATGTGGCTCGACGGAGCATCCACATATCGCAGTCATGCCAGACAAGATGGAAAAGATCAGCGACGACATCATCGAAGAAGATGATAGCCGCCTCGAAGCTGCCAAGAAGAGGACAGAGAATGCCGAAAAGACGCTCAACCAGGCTGGGCAGGACAAGAAAAGCGCAGAGAAAGAGGTGGAGCTCCTGCAATCTCAACTGGAGAGCGCACCTGAAAAACTCGATGAGGAGCTAAAAAACGAGCAGAAAAAGCTCGCTGTAGCGACCAAAGCCAAAAAACGCCTGCCGGAGGCTGAAGCGTGGAGTAAGGCTATAGACCCTGCCATAGAGCGTGCAGAAGCCGCCTATAAGGAGGCCTCAAAGCGGCGTCAGGAGAAGGACAAGGAACTGAATAATCTCCTTGGCAGGATAGAGGCAGGAGGAGAGCAATACAAGGGCTTTCCGCTATACAAAGCAATAGATATGATAAACACCGATTACTACGATTTAAGTCATCTTATAGAAGCAAATGAGAAAGAGCTGAATCGTGCCGAGGTCAACAAGACAAATGCCGAAAAGATACTGGCAAAGATGAATGAGAGTCTCGCTGCGGCTACGGAAGGTGCGAACGCGGCAGAGCGTGCCAAAAAAGCAGCAGAAAAGAGCTTTGCTGAGAAGCTCGAAGCGGCAGGCTTCATAGATGAAGCAACCTGGAGTGAAGCACTGTCAGGAGAGCTGGGTGTAGAGGAGGGGCGCAAGGCAGAGCATGACCGCCTCGATGAATTCCACAATAAAATGCTGCGCGCGGAGCAGGATGCCAGGACGGCAGCAGCCAAGATTGAGGGCAAAAAGCGTCCTGATACGGCATCAGCACTGGCCGCATATGAAAAGGCACAGGGTGCATACAAGAAGGCAGTCGAGAACGCAACCGCCCAGAAAAAAGATCTGGATAACTACCGTGATACACTTCGTGCAATCGAAAAAAGCGAGAAGGAAAGTGCTGAGAGCGAGCGCTATGCTAGAGCCGTCATAGATATAGCACGCCTTGCGAGCAAAGGCGGAGGCGAAGACAAGGTCAACTTCGAGACATTTGTGCTCGGAGCAATGCTTGAAGATGTCATGGATGCGGCAAACAGGCGACTTTTGGTCATGAGCAGCAGGCAGTACAGCCTTGAGCGCGGAGATCATAAGGGTAACGGACTTGGCGGGCTGGAGATGCAGATACTCGACCATCAGACCGGCATGGCAAGAGAGCTGTCTACCTTGTCCGGCGGAGAGTCCTTCCTCGCGTCGCTCTCGATGGCGCTGGGGCTGGCGGACGTGGTGCAGAGCTATGCGGGCGGCGTCCATCTCGATACGATATTTATCGATGAGGGCTTCGGCTCGCTTGATGACCGTACACTAGACACAGTACTCAAGGCGTTTGCGGAGCTAAGGAAGCATGATGGCCGTCTCGTGGGTATCATCTCACACGTAGATGAGCTGCGGGAAGCGATAGATACGCGTCTGGAGGTGACCAAGGACCCTCATACGGGAAGCCATGCTCAATTTGTCCACTGAAGCGCGATGAAGTGATCCGCAAGGTATTGAAAAAGATTCCAGGAAGCGGTATCATAATGCACAGACCGTCGCAGATGAAGCTGTGGCGGAACAGTGAACGAATGATTTGGAGGTATTAAATTGCACATTTCATGGCGGAGATATACGGCCATGCTGCTGGCTGTTGTCATCTGCTGTTCGGCATTTGCGGCATCGGCGGGCGGCGGAAAGAGGCTCAAGCTGCAATCCGATGCGGCTATAGTCATCGATCAGGCGACCGGACGCACGGTATACGAGGACGGAAGCACTCTGAAGCGGTATCCGGCATCGACGACAAAGATCATGACATGCCTGCTCGCATTGGAGGATGGGCATATGGATCGCGTGGTCACCGTAAGCCATAACGCCGCGAACGTCGAGAGCACACAGCTCCATGAAGGCGACCAGATGACGATGAAGGAGATGCTCTATGAAATGATGCTCGTCTCGGATAACGGCGCAGCCATAGCAATCGCAGAGTCTATAGCGGGATCTGTGCCGGCATTCGCAGACAGGATGAATCGCCGCGCGCACGATCTCGGTATGGGAGACACGCGCTTCGTGAACCCCAACGGCCTTCATAATGACCGCCATTTCTCGAGTGCACGCGACATAGCAAAGCTGGCACGTGCGGCGATGGAGCGTCGCGACTTCCGTGAGATTGTGGGTACAAAGCGTCGCGAGATCACGTGGATCACCCCGAATAAAACGGCAGTGCTCTCGAATACGAATGAGCTCCTCGGTAAATATCAGGGTATGACGGGAATAAAGACCGGCTATACGGATCTTGCGGGCGGATGCCTTGCATCAGGGGCTGAGCGCGGCAAGACAAAGCTCGTTGCTGTCGTACTGCATGCACCGGACGAAGACAGCCGTTTTACCGATACGCGGAAGCTGCTCGATTACGGATTCGACCATCTAAAAGATGAGCCGGGAAGGCGCGCTGACGATATGGAGCAGTCCGTATGGATAGCGGGTGGTGACACATGGCATGTCCATGCACGCCCCAAGACAGATCTCACATATCCCGTGCTGAAGGGTGAGAGGCATGACGAGTTTACGGTGAAGTACGACATACCGCGTTTCGTGAATGCACCTGTAAAGGCCGGAGACGAGGTGGGCTATGTAGTGCTTCAGCACAAGGGTAAGGAGGTTTGCCGTGTCCCGTTGCTGGCAGATGGCAACGTGCAGGAGGGATTCAGCCTCGTTGGGCGCCTGCTGCATTTCTTTTTCGGATAAAATATTATGGGAAGGGTGATAGCATGACAGAGGAAGAGTGGCAATCACTGAAAACATTTGTCATAGATAAATTCACGAATGATCCCTTTGTGAGGGATATGGATATAAAGGTAGAGAGCGTAGAGCCCAAGCGCGCCGTGTTTTCGCTGGACGTGAAGCACAACAGATCAAATATGTTCGGCATAGTGCATGGCGGCGTACTGATGACGCTGGCAGACGTGGGCATGGGAGCGGCATGCTTCTCTTGCAATAAGAAAGTCGTTACACTCGAGGCTAATATGAGCTTCTTGCGGAGCGCCCCGGTCGGCAAGCACCTGATCGCGACCGGATCCGTACTCCATAACGGCAACCGTACACTTTCATGCGAGTGCGATATCACGGACGATGAGGGGCGGCTCTGCGCGCGCGGCCGCGGCACGTTCTTCGTAGTAGGGCGCATACAGGAGGAGCGCTGATATGGGCATAGATAGAGACACTATACTGCGCCGCTTCCTGGACTATGTATCCTATGATACCCAGTCAGATGAAAACATAGACACCTGCCCATCGACAGACGGACAGGTCATCTTCGCTGACCATCTGGTAAAGGAGCTTCAAAGCATCGGACTGAGTGATGCAGAAAAGGACATCAACGGCTACATCATGGCGACGGTGCCGGCAACCGCGGAGGGCGCGCCGACGATAGGATTCATCTCACATATGGACACGGCGATGGACGCGTCAGGAGACAACATCCATCCGAGGATAGTACATTTCGATGGAAGCCCTATCACACTCAATAGAGAGCGTGATATCAGACTTTCGCCAGTAGATTTTCCCGATATGAACGCATATAAGGGACAGGATATCATAGTCACCGATGGCAGGACGCTCCTGGGCGCAGATGACAAGGCGGGACTCTGCGCCATTGTCTCTGCCGCAGAGCAGCTCGTACGCCATCCAGAGCTTGTGCATGGCACCATACGCATAGGTTTTACGCCAGACGAGGAGACGGGAAGAGGTGCAGACCACTTCGATGTCGCTAAGTTTGGTGCCGACTTTGCCTACACCGTCGATGGCGGCGCTATAGGCGGCATCGAGTACGAGAACTTCAATGCGGCAGGCGTGGGGGTTGTTTTTCACGGACGTGCGATGCACACCGGCTCCGCAAAGGGGCATATGCTGAATGCGATTTCACTTGCGGCAGAGTGGCAGAAAATGCTGCCAGAGTCAGAGAAGCCGGAGCATACAGAGGGCAGAGAAGGATTTTTCCACGTATATGGACTTAGCGGCGACGTCAGCCGCATGGCCATGAAAATGCTCATACGCGACTTCGATACCGATGGGCTCGCTCTAAGGAAAAAGCTGCTTGAAGATATGGCAGACTTCATGAACAAGAAGTATGGCGCTGGAACTGTCGAGCTCATGATACGCGACAGCTACGCCAACATGTACAATGTCATCAAGGATCATATGGACATCGTGGAGCTTGCGAAGTGCGCCATGAAAGCGTCTGGCGTAGAACCACGCACGGAGCTTATCCGAGGCGGCACGGATGGAGCAAGGCTCTCATACATGGGGCTGCCGTGCCCCAACCTATTCACTGGTGGGCACAATTTTCACGGCGTATATGAGTACCTGCCCGTAGATTCACTCGTAAAGTCGTCTGAGACGATCCTTAATATAGCATTGCTTGCGGCTGGAGGCGCTAAGGATGGAGATATTTCATAACGACTGGAAAGAGCTCCTGATGCCAGAGCTGGAAAAACCATATTATAAAGAGCTCAGGCAATTCCTCATACACGAGTACAGGACGACAACGGTATATCCGGACATGTATTCGATATTCAACGCCATGCACTACACGGCATATAAAGACGTGAAAGCCGTCATCCTGGGGCAGGATCCATACCATGAGCCAGGTCAGGCGCACGGGCTGAGCTTTTCCGTGCAAGAGGGCGTAGAGCCGCCACCGTCACTCATAAACATCTTCAAAGAGCTTGAAACAGACCTCGGCTGCCATGTGCCAGATAACGGCTGCCTGATACC
>OMZT01000012.1 GCA_900315615.1 uncultured Veillonellaceae bacterium
ACTATAACACTATATAACAGATTTGTAAAGTAAAATTGCATGTATACATGTTTCAATGTATAATGTTAACTGGTTATTAGTTATTGACACGAAAGGTCTGATCACATGCTCTGGCGCAGATACCGTACTTCGATATTCATAGCAGTCACATTTTCGTTGCTGCTATCCACATTCTGGTTTTTCCCGACACTTGCATTCATCATATTCATATCATTGCTTTTGCAGCTCCTGCTCGATCCGATAGTCGATCGTCTTTCAGCAAAGCTGCCACGTGGGCTCTCCGCTGCTCTCGTATTGATCGCATTCATATTTTTACTCGGTTCTTTGCTGGCTGTAATATCGCAGTCGCTCATACCTACAGCTACGCAGTTCGCCAAAGATCTGCCAGAAATCTCTGAGGAAATACGCAATCTTACATACTTTAGGGATTCAGAATTCCTTTCATCAGAATTTGACGATATTACAAAGGAGCTCACGAACTTCGGCGTATACGCGTTGCAATCGTCTGTATCTATCGCCCTGTCTTTATTCAGTAAGATCATCGACTTCGTCATCATCATCTTCGTTACATTCTACCTGCTTACAGACGGCGAAGAAATAAAGATCTTCTTTGCAAGTCTCTTCCCACGCACAGACTACAGCCGTATCATGAACCTATTCAACAGCATACTGCGCGGGCTGCGCATATATATCTGTGCACAGCTCACGATCTGCTGTATTACTGCCTTTGTCGTATTCATATACTTCACGCTGATGGGCATCAAATATGCCTCTGTCTTCGCGCTGTTGTCTGGTATTTGCGAATTCATCCCCGTACTTGGGCCTACAATCGCATCCGCATTTGGTGTCATCATGACCGCTACGCAGACACCATGGCTCATTATTCAAACTATATGCTTCTACCTTATACTGACGCAGACGAATCACAATGTCGTCTATCCTTCACTTATCGGAAAATCGCTCAACATACATCCAGTAGCAATCATACTCGGTGTCATTTTCGGTGGAGAGATCCTCGGTCCTGCAGGCATGTTCCTTGCGGTACCGTTCATAGTAATCATCAAACTCGTCATTGCAGACATATACCATGATCGTGTAGAGGAGTTCCGCCGGCACGCGATAGCGATGAAGCATGCGCGAAAAAAAGAACGTGAAGCATCATCAGAGAATGATAGCAGCCCTTCATAACTCGGTCAGCTAGCAAAGCCCGGCTATAAGTAAAAGAACCATGACTCCATCTAAAGAGTCATGGTTCTTTTACTTATACCGTGGGGTTAAGTTCTACATCGTCAGTATCTCAATAAGCCTAGCATCTTACTTCACGATCATGACCGGGATTTTTGCTTCCTCTACGACCTTCTGGCTCACGCTTCCGATCAGTGCGCCCTTGAAAAGTCCCAGTCCGCGGCTACCCATGATGATCATGTCACTGCGCTCAGAATCTGCCACACGCAATATTGCCTTGGCTATATTACCGGTCTCTACATGCTTGGCGGCCTTCTGCTCCGCAGGGATCTTCTCCCAAATCCTGTCAAAGACTATATGACTTGGAATATCCTTATTGATATTGCTTGCCACATATACGAAGTCCAGGTCGGCACCGCACTTCTTTGCAAACTCGATTGCTTCATCAACCGCCTTGCAACCATTTACCGATCCGTCCACCGGCACAAGGATCTTGTTTATTTTGCTCATAAACGCTACCCCCCATCAACCGAAGCGCTGCATATCATGCCGATATGCTATACCGCCGCCATCGCAGCGGATAAACCCATTTCTCTTATTTATAATATTCGATATATGAGAGGCAAATCCTCTTATATGGCAAAAATATCCTTTCAAATTTTGTAAATTTTCAAAGCTATATATCGGCTCAATCGTTGCATGGGCTTTCTTTTTTATCGAAATATTTGTTGATAATCTCGACGGCACAATAATCACCGCACATAGAGCAAGCCTTCTCACCAACCTCATTACGCGCCGTACGACGGTTCTTTGCCAGCTCCGGGTCAATGGCGAGCTTCATCTGCTCATCCCAGTCAAGCTGTTTCCTTGCTTTCCCCATCTTTAGATCCCATTCGCGCGCACCAGGTATTCCCTTGACCACGTCGGCTGCATGGCCAGCGATACGGGCAGATATCACGCCTGTATGGACATCCTCTATCGTCGGCAGGCAGAGGTGCTCTGCCGGGGTCACATAGCAGAGGAAGTCTGCCCCATTTACGGCTGCAAGTGTGCCGCCTATAGCCGATGTGATATGATCGTATCCAGGTGCAATATCTGTCACCAAAGGACCAAGCACATAGAATGGCGCGCCGTGACAAATACGCTTTTCGAGTCTCATATTGGAAGCGATCTGGTCATATGGCACGTGTCCAGGCCCCTCAACCATCACCTGTACGCCACGTTTCCACGCGCGCTGCGTCAGCTCACCTATCGTGATAAGCTCTGTGATCTGTGCCCTGTCAGTCGCATCCGCCAGGCAGCCCGGACGCAGGCCATCGCCGAGGCTTATCGTAACATCATACTTAGCGCAGATATCAAGGATATCATCATAACGCTCATAAAGCGGATTTTCTTTTTCATTATGCAGCATCCATCCCGCTATGAATGAGCCACCGCGGCTGACGATATCCATCACGCGGCCTTCATTCCTGAGCATGTTGATGGCATGACGCGTAATGCCGCAATGTATTGTCATGAAGTCTGCGCCATCCTTAGCCTGCTTCTCGACAGTATGCAGTATATCGTCATCTGTCATCGAGACCACAGCACCGTGCTCACGTATTGCGCGTACCGTCGCCTGATATATCGGCACCGTACCGACGATAATCGGAGAATGCTCTATGATAGCACGTCTCGACTCATCGATATGATTGCCCGTCGAGAGATCCATGACTGCATCTGCGCCGCATGCCACAGCTTCATCGAGCTTTTTCAGCTCCGGCTCTATATCAGGGTACGTACTGGATGTACCAATATTCGCGTTCACCTTAGTACGCAGCCCTTCGCCGACACCTCTGGGGATGAGATTCGTATGATTGACATTCGCACAGATTGCGATATGCCCACACGATACGCCCTGACGTATCGTCTCCGCATCAACATGCTCATCCTCAGCAACGATCTTCATCGCATCCGTAATCCTGCCCTCGCGAGCCAATTCCATCTGTGTTGCCATCGAAATTCCTCCAAACAGATAAGTACATATACAATCAGCCTGATAAATACATCAGGCATATAAAAAAACCGCCCAACACTTATGCTGAACGGTCATTTTATCCATCCGCTTCCCTTCGCAGGCATTATCCCTACAGGTTCCAAGGGTCGACCATTGTCTCTCAGCATATGCTCCCCTAGCGGCTTTATTCTATTTTTATTTCAGAAGCCCTGTCATGCGTGATAACGGCTTTTCTGTATCCATGTGTCCGGCAATGGTATCCACCGGCTTGCCTTCCACCAAAATCTGTACCTTCTTTACCTCAGAGAACTCTGTCAATGTATCGACAATAGATCCTACAAGCATTTCCTCTCCAGTAGACCCCCCATTGAAATCCTTGATCAATTCCCTTGAAAAATCGACCTTTGCTACACCATCTTTCACCTTTACGCTGCGTAGCTTTGCCGTCTTAGGTATAATATCGACCGTTCCCTTTTTATCCGTTCCAGACATCAGAGATTTCATCACAGCGACATATTTATCTGGCGATGGCTTCACGTCGCGCTTCACTGCAATGAGCTTCATGCCACTATCGTCTGGATAATATAAAGTCATGGACATGGCAGACTCTGCCTTCTTCTCTGGTGCCTGAGCCTCTGTATTACTACTGCTATTTACCGATGTATTATGGGATTCTTGAGCTTTATTGCTGCCGTTCTCACCACTGCATCCTGCCATCAGCAGCATCAGCATCACCATGAGCGCAGCCATGAATGTACGCATATTTAGACGTTTCATTTTCTTCACCTTCTGTCTATACTAAACGTACGCTGACGCGTACACATCATCTACTAAAGTACCTGCTTATCCCCCTTGCGAT
>OMZT01000114.1 GCA_900315615.1 uncultured Veillonellaceae bacterium
ACACGCTTTAGGCGCCTGATACACGCGCGAAGCTTTTGGGCAAAGATGTCCGTCGACTCATCGTTGAATCTTGAGACGTCCTCGTTGCCCTCCAGGCAATGCTTTTCCATCCAATCCCTCGTGCCGCTGCTCATATAAACTACGCACATATTATTTTCTTCAATGTAGAATATCCCCATCGTCTGCTTCATGTTTATCACATTCAGCTTATTCTGCGTTGTTTCGAGTACGCTGATCACATCTATCATGCCGAGTTCCTTTAAAAATTCGTATTCTTCCTTTGTCTCAAGCGGATGATTCGAATACCATGCCCATAGATCGTCCAGCAAAAGAGGCTTGGAGTAATAATACCCTTGCGCGAGGCAGCAGCCGATGTCTTTCATCTCAGCCGCCTGATCTGCCGTCTCTACACCCTCAATGAGTGGCACTATGTCGAGCCTCTTTGCCATAGATATGACATATGGAAGGATGATGCCGGTGCGCTCATTACTATGCCTCAGGAACATCATATCGAGCTTCATGACGTCAAAATCAAACGATTGCAAGGCATTGAATGAGCTGTACCCGCTCCCGAAATCGTCCAGCCATACCTGATATCCATCTGCATGGAATTGCTCGATATGTGATTTCAGCATCTCCTCGCGCTCTGCGAGTGCGCTCTCCGTAATCTCGATGAATATGCGGTCATGCGTTATGCCATACTGTGCAAGTATGTCGTTAATCCTCTCATGTAGGTCTGGTAAATCGAAATCCATCCTCGAAAGGTTCACAGACACGCGCCATTCGCCGTGCCCTTCCTCAGAAAGCACCTTGCATGCTTGTTCCAAAATGCAGAAATCCATCAGATGAATCAGATGATTCCGCTCCAATATCCCGATGAATTCGCCAGGATTCATGAAGCCGTATACCGGATCGACCCACCTGGCAAGTGTCTCATAAAAGACCGTCCTGCCACTCACCAGATTCGAGATCGGTTGAAACGCAGGCCTTATCCAGCCTTTTTCTATCGCTTTCTCAAGATTTCCTATGATATAAGATGTCTTCTCCAGGCTGTCTTCCATCTCCGGGATATACCTGCGGAAATATCTCGAGAAATCCTCGCGTGCCATATCTCCCGCCAGCTTTGCCCTATCGCAGGCCTGAATGGCTTTCTTCTCCGAGCCATCAATATGGTAAATGCCCGCACGAGCGCCAGTCTTGTGATCAGTTTCTCTAAGCAACCTATCGGAAACCCTCTTGACGAAGTTCTCTGCCTCTGAGTCCTCTACAAGAGCATAGAAATGATCCGACTCGAAGCGCGCAAGCATCCCATCGCCGAGCTCATCCTTGAGTATGCTGGCCGTCTTTTTCAGGAGCTTGTCTCCCTCATAAATCCCGTACTCGTTATTGTAGACCTTGAAATGCTGCAGGTCGAAGAATACCACAGCCCATTCCTTATCCATCCTGCCGTATTTGACGGCCATGAGTATCGTGTCGAGCGACTTGCCGAAGGTACGCATGTTCATCAGCTTTGTCAGCTTGTCCTCGAGCTCATTCTCATAGATATACGTCACATTCCTCTGATGCCGCAGCATGATAGCAAGGAAATTAGCGTCTATCTCATAAAGCTGGTTTTCTGTCTGGTTGTATGAAGCATCTAGATTTGAAAACACGACGAACCCGTAGAGCTCTTCTTCTATGATGATGGGACACATAATCATGCCTCTGATTCCCATCTGGCTGAATTTCTTATATGCCTGTGGCTCTTTTACAGCGATCGAGCTCAGGTCCTGCACGGATATGCTCTCCCTGCGGTCAAGTTTCTGTCTCCATTCCTCTGCAAGGTCTTTACCCCTTAGCGCTAGCACTGGTTCATGCGTCTTATCCTTTTCCGAAATCCAGGCAAAGCCACATACATAATCATGATTTTTTTCCAACGTATATATGTATATGGCACTCGCATTGACAGCTGTACCGATTTCCTTCAGAAATTCATTGATAGAGTCATCTGGATCGTGTTCTTTTATCGAATGCTTCATACATTGATTGACAACGCGAATCCTGTCAACCATCTCATTTATGCTCAGCATAAAGCCATCACTTTCCTTCAATCCCTCACCCCATACTTCAGGATTTTAATATGGTATATATTTTACCGAATGTTTGCATTTATTACAAGAACAAATTTTGAAGCGATATATAAAAACGCCATGCACACTTCATTTAAAAGTCATGCATGACGTTTTTATGCTATATCAGATGATCATTTATCATAATCAAAAGGCTTCTTGACCTTATGATATGTGGTATGCAATAGCTCATGTGCCTTCTTGCTGAGCGGCTCGCCGAGATATTCCTTGTAGAGCGTCTGTATGTCAGGATTCTCGTGGGATTTCCTGATCGGAAGCTTGCGGTCAAGCTCGTAGAGCGCCTTCATGCGTTCCTGGCGCACTGCGTTTGTCGTGGACACAGGCTGTCCGCCGCCACCGATGCAGCCGCCCGGACATGCCATGATCTCGATGAGGTCATATGGAGATGTGCCGTTCTGGACTTCCTCCATGATCTTGCGCGCGTTCTTTAGTGTATGTGCTACTGCCACGTGCACCGTGCGTCCTGGAAGCTCGACATCCGCAGACTTTATGCCGTCGAATCCGCGTACATCGTGGAACTCGAGCTTGTCCATCGTCTCTCCGCCCGTGAGCTTGTCATATACCGTGCGGAGTGCTGCCTCCATGACGCCACCCGTCGCGCCGAATATCGCACCCGCGCCAGAGCCGGTGCCGAGTGGGCTGTCAAACTCCGTCTCATTGAGCTTGTCAAAAGAGATGCCGACGTACTTGATGAGCTTGATGATCTCGCGCGTGGTGAGTACGGCATCCACGTCCTGATAGCCATCGCGTCCCATCTCTGGCCTTGCAGCCTCAAATTTCTTGGCCGTGCATGGCATGATTGCAACGGTGAAGATATCCTTTGGATCGAGCTTCTCATGCTCTGCGTAGTAAGTCTTTGCCACAGCACCGAACATGGACATCGGTGACTTAGCGGATGAGAGGTGATCTATGCAGCGTGGGAAATGCTTCTCCATGAAGTTGACCCAGCCAGGGCTGCAGCTCGTAATCATCGGCAATGTGCCACCGTTCTGTATGCGGTCGAGCAGCTCGTGGCCCTCCTCCATGATGGTGAGGTCAGCACCGAAGTTCGTATCGAATACCTTGTCGAAGCCGAGCAGCTTCAGTGCGGTGACCATCTGTCCGGTCACGATCTCACCCGGCTTGTAGCTGAATGCATCGCCGAGCGTCACGCGCACAGACGGCGCAATCTGGACGATCGTGTGCTTTGATGGATCCTGCAATGCGTCCAGCACGCGATCCGTGTCGTCCTTCTCCACGAGCGCGCCCGTCGGGCAGACGAGCGTGCACTGTCCGCAGAGTACGCAGTCCGTCTTCTCCATCGGCTTATCGAATGCCGTCGTCACGCGGATATCAGCGCTCCTGCTGGCGTACGTGAGTGCCTCGATGCCCTGCACGTCCTTGCACTGGCGTATGCAGCGTCCGCACTTGATACATTTATCCGGGTTACGGACAATGCTAGGGTTCGTCGATATCGGGTCATGATGCTCCACGACACTTGGGAAATCCGGCACCTGGATGTTGAAGCGGCTGCAGAGCTCCTGCAGGTCGCAGTTATGGTTCCTCGGACAGGTGAGGCAGTCACGGTCATGGTCTGCGAGCATCAGCTGCAGGATACCTATCTGCGTATCGCGTACGATAGGCGTATCCGTGTGCACCTCCATGCCTTCCCATACCTCGGTAGAGCAGGCAGCGAGCAGACGGCGCTTGCCCGTGACCTCTACAGAGCATATACGGCAATGTGCCTTTATCCTCTGATCCGGGTGAAAGCACAGATGTGGTATATTGATACCGATCTTTGCAGCGGCCTGCAGGATCTTCGTTCCCTTCGGCACTGACACCGGTATATTATTTATGGTGAGATTCACCATGTCCTTCTTTTCTTCCTTACTCATTTGCGGCACCTCCGACATCAAAGACCTCCGGGAAAACCCTCATCGCTGCGATCATGGCGTGCTGTGCGCCCTCTCCAAGGCCGCAAAGCGAAGACATCGGCATGATGCGCGTGATTTTCTTCATCTTCTCTATATCGCTGGTATCCGCCTCTCCGCGCCTGAGCTTCTCTATGAGCATCCGCATATGACGGTTGCCCTCGCGGCACGGCGTGCACTGGCCACAGCTCTCATCGCTGAAGAAGTCCTGTGTGATAGTCAAGAAGTCCAGCACGCTCGTACGCTCATCTATGACGAGCAAAGCGCCTGTTCCGACATTCACGCCCGCCTTCTCGAGATCATCATATGTATATGGTACATCGAGTATGCTTGCGTCTGCTATGTACCCAGACGCTCCGCCGAACTGTATGAGGCGTATCTGCCGATCCTCCGGCACGCCGCCCGCAAGGTTGTAAACGATATCGCGCACTGTCGTGCCGAACGGTATCTCGAATACGCCAGGATTGCGGACATTGCCTGCAACGCTCACCATCTTCGTACCGATAGAATCCGGCGTGCCAGCATGCATGTATACACCTTCCTGATCGAGGAGGAGATGTGGCACGATAGAAAGGCTCTCGACGTTATTCACACAGGTAGGGCGTGCAAAGAGGCCGCTCACCTTGATGAAAGGCGGCTTCATACGCGGACGGCCAGCCTTGCCCTCGATGGAGCGTATCAATGCCGTGCCTTCACCGCAGACATATGCACCTGCACCGGAATACAGATGTATGTCGAAGTCGAATCCCTTGCCCAGTATGTTCTTGCCGAGGAAGCCGTAGCTCTTGGCCTGGCGTATAGCGTTCAAGAGGAGCTGACGCAGGCACGCATACTCGGCGCGCATGTAGATATACGCATCTGTCGCGCCGACGACCCAGCCGGCGATGATGAGTGCCTCTATAAGGTTGAACGGATCCTGCTTTATGAGCTCGCGATCCTTGAACGTACATGGCTCTCCTTCATCGGCGTTGCAGATGACCACCTTGTGCTCGCCCTTTACCGCGCGCGCCTGCGTCCATTTGCGTCCCATATCATATCCTGCGCCGCCACGTCCCTTTATCTTTGCCGCAGCGACGATTTTCGCGATATCCTCGCCGTCCATGGTGACGGCCTTCCTAAGCGCCTCGAATCCTCCGATGCTCATATACGAGCCAATCGAGGATGTATCGTATTTGCCAAAGTTAGCGCTGATAAAATGCAGCTCTGTACCCATGTCTATCCCCTCCTCAGTTCAGGCTCTCCAGCAGGTCACGTACCTTCTCCTCACTGTCAAGGTTGCCATATACCTTGCCATTGATGCGCACAGCCGGTGCACGGTCGCAGGCACCGAAGCAGGTCGTCTTCAAGAGCATGAAGCGTCCATCATAGGTGACTTCGCCGACATGGATGCCAAGGAGTTTTTCGAGCGTTTCCTTCAGCTCCTCGTTGTTGTTCACATGACAGGCAATCGAGCTGCATATCTCGATAGGATACTTTGCGCGTGCCTTGTCAGAAAGCTCCGCATAAAAAGTAAGACAGTCGAATATGCGGCTGGCCGGCACCGGCAGCTTCGAAGCAATATAGTACGCAGCCGCCTGCGGTACATAATGCCTCTCGAAGAGATCCTGCGTGTCAAGCAGTATACCGACTATCTGAGTAAAATCATTGTCATGCGACTCCAGCACAAGGTCAATCTTTGCACGTAGCTCGTCTGACAGTGCTTCCTGTTCTTTTGGTTCAGTAAGCATAAAACATCCAACCCCCTACAGGCAACGAATAATTTACAAATACACGCTTATTATAAACCGTTTTCCTAAAATTTGCTATTGTTTTTTATTATGTGAAATAAATATCTTTTATTTTAAATCCGGTCTGATATTTAACTTAAATTTCATAATGATATTTTTTATTTTGTATTATATTATAAGTCTTGTTTTGTGTCACCATACCCATCATACAACACTATCCTAATTGATACCATCCCATACTCTAGCAACAATGCACTTTTATGCTATGCGTATCTATGATATATTTAATAAGCCTAAAGTGCTGACATCTAACACAGTTTTCAGGCTGAACGGAGGTATAAGATGCCACTCATCATTTTGGCGGCAGGTATACTGCTGCTCTTCTTTCTCATCGTAAAAGTGAAGCTTAACAGTTTCCTGGCACTTTTGATCGTATCCGGTATCATCGGCTTTGCCGAGGGGCTCCCCGTATCTGAACTGATTCCGTCCATGGAAAAAGGGCTCGGCTCGACGCTCGGCAGTCTCACGATCGTACTGACTTTCGGCGCGATGATCGGCAAGCTCATGGCAGACAGTGGCGGCGCACAGCGGATCGCCATGACGCTGATGAGCACATTCGATCGCAGGCAGATAAAGTGGGCTGTCTCACTCACCGGATTTATCGTGGGTATAGCGCTTTTCTATGAAATCGGATTCGTCCTGCTGATCCCGCTCGTTTTCACCATCGCAGCCGAGGCGGGCATACCTCTTCTGGAGGCAGGCATACCGATGGCCGCCGCGCTCTCCGTCACACATGGCCTTCTGCCGCCGCATCCTGGTCCGACGGCGATATCCGTCATCTTCGGTGCAGATATCGGCACGACGCTGCTCTACGGCACGATTATCGCCATCCCGACGGCAATCATAGCGGGTCCCGTCTTCTACGATACCATCAAAGGCATCCATCCCGATATCCCGAAGGGCATGTACGATACAAAAACGCTTAAAGATGAGGAGATGCCCTCATTCGCTGTATCGATATTCACCATACTCGTGCCGGTCTTCCTGATGGCAGGCGCGGCTGCTGCGAAGCTAGCGATGGCCGATGGCTCGCCCGTCCGCTACGTGCTCGTCTTCCTTGGTCAGCCCGATATCGCCCTCACGGTCTCCCTCGCCATCGCCATGTATACGTTCGGCATCGAGCGCAAGAGGTCCATGGAAGAGATCATGGACACCATAAAGGATTCTGTGCTACAGGTAGCGATGATACTCCTCATCGTCGGTGGCGGCGGTACGCTGAAGCAAGTACTCATCGACAGCGGTGTTGGAAGCTACATAGGTGAGATCGCAGCCAGTGCGAATGTGTCGGCGCTGCTGCTAGCTTGGCTTGTCGCGGCCGTCATCCGGCTCGCCTGCGGCTCGTCCACAGTCGCGGCACTCACGGCAGGCAGCATAGCATTACCCGTATGCATCAGCTCGGGAGCGAGCCCCGAGCTGATGGTCATCGCGACAGGCGCCGGGTCTCTTTTCTTCTCGCCGCCAAACGATCCTGGGTTCTGGCTCTTCAAGGAGTTCTTCGGCCTCACGATGAAGCAGACTGTCCGCACGTGGTGCGCCGTAGAGACGATCATATCACTGATGGGTCTCATCGGTACGCTGATGATAAATGCGATACTTTTCTAAGTGCTTCTCATCATCGCATAGCAGGCTATAATCATTAGCTTTATATGAAGGATTTTCATAAATAATATAGAGGTAAACTGATGTAAAAAAATTCACTAATGAAGGGAGTTCATTTCATGAGATTCCAAAAGATCAGGACTAAGTTTCTCGTTGTCCTGCTGCCTCTTTTCCTCGTGAGCTTCATCGCGATGGCTGGAATCAGCTACTATTTCGCTGGTTCGGCATTGGATAAGGACGCGGACACCATTGCCCGTACCGTAGGAATGGAAACCGC
>OMZT01000008.1 GCA_900315615.1 uncultured Veillonellaceae bacterium
CTGTTTTCGTCCCCTTGTTCGGGGAACTATGTAAAACAGCTCTCCCTAAAAGCCGCATATCTACTGCTCTCAGCGTGGCATTTGCGGAGCGGATTGCTTTTCCACCAAAACCAGGTGGTAATCCTATTCCTCAAAGCCAGTGAACCCAGTAGATACATGGTGCGGAGCGGATTGTCCCGCAAGCGGTAGTGCTTCGCACCAATGATACATACATTTTATCATGTTGATGACGTTTTATCAATAGATGATAACATTGTCATTCTTTACTTCACCGCGTCCCCATGACAGCACTTGTGCATGATCCTGCAATATATAGATTCGCAACGAATCTGCTTCTTCATCAATGATTTGACTTGCCTCTCGCTCCATTTTCTTATATTGTTTCAAGGTCAGAAAGCCTTCAAAGCATGATTTCTGTACGCGCGTAGCATACTGTTCAAGATATTTCACCATCTTGTTCCTACGTTTATTATCGACAATATCATATATTGCCAATACAATATACCTATGACGATCTACTGGTACAAGTTCTTTCTTTTCCATGCATCATCACCTGATTATCAGTTGTCGCATAAGTTCAAATTTTTTTCTATCCAGTGCCAGGCTGTACGATCGGCATTCCATTCCTATGGTATGCCTCCATGAATAGTTACCATCAAAATATTTATTTAATGATTGCATCTTCTTTTCGTATGCTTTTATGAATATCCTCCTGCCAATTTTATCAAGATACACGCCATCATTCTCTGTATCCTGAACAAATTGCTCCGCTTTAATCTCATGATGTGATACAAGCGACAGGCACATGCTATCGACAATCGCCGGCCGCCATGGTTCCATCAGATCCGATGCTAGTGCAGGATGGCCATTTGATAAGGAATGCAGAAATCCAACGTATGGATGCAGTCCCACATTGACAATAGCTGTATAGAAATCATACATCAAAAGCGTATATCCAAACGATAACATCGAATTGAATCTGTCAGTCGGTGGTTGCCTCGTGCGCTTTTCAAACTTAAATTCATCTGGCATGATATGGCCCAATGCAGCAAAGTAGATTCTTGCCATTGTTCCTTCGTAGCCCATGATACTATTAATTGTCTCGGCTTTATGCAAATTGTCTGCGGTACGTCGTATATCATGAATAGCCTTATCTATATCAGGATCGTTTGCCGACCTATTATAGCGTCTCAATACCGTGATTTGATTATATACCTTTGCAAAAATTATACGCCTAGATAAATCCACGCGAAATTTATCATCTTCCTGCAGCGCAAATTGCTCTGCCTGGCGCATAACATCTTGGTTTTGTGTCGTCTCGAGCCTTCCAAAAAATTTCCCTGTTGATGACAACCAGGTAAGCGGCAGACCACGTTTAAGAAAGTCTGTTACGACATGTGATGACACTTGTACTGTGTCAATGATCACTGCTCCTTCTGCAACTTCTTTCGGTATTTCGCATATGGTTTCATTTTCTCGACTTATCACGTAGCAACCGCCACGTTCAGTCAGCCTTGCACCAGGTTCGGTAAGATAAATCCAGCTCATTTTCTATACTTCTCTCATACTATCAATAATCAGCTCATTAAGTCTATCATAATCCCATTCAATATCAGATCCATATAATATCCTTATTATATGATGCAATTCCAAAATGATAGATTTAGAATTCATTCCAGGTATCCCTTTATTGCTTGGTGTCATCAGATCCTGCTCAGTAAGATTTGTGATTTCATGCGCAACACTATTACGGGATTTTTCCTCGATGGAACGTAATTTATCAAAAGAATCTATTATTTTTATTTTCTGCTGACCCTTTACTTTCCCCTTTCTCTCTAGATATTTAATTATATGAATCAATGTCTGGAAATATATGATACCTCCACGAAAACCACCAACATATTTCTCGTCAAGGTATATCCCAAGATCTTTATCATATTTATCCATTTTAGGTATAGATATGGAATTCTTTCCATCATCATTTTTTATAAACTTATCTACATCATATTCCTTTTTTAATGATCGAAGATATTTCAGTGCAAGCGTAACCAATATAGGGGATACTTTGACGATAAACTCTGGCAGCTGCTTTTTCCTTTGACGCATTTCTGTCACCAGAAAATACTGGGCAAAATCCGTTCCATACCTTATTAGCCTTTCTCCATGATATGAGGCTATAACCCGATTAGCTTCCTTCCACTGCAGATTCGCTCTTAGCGCGGCGTGCTCCAGCAGCCTTTGTGTATCGTCAGAAAACATATCCGCGTTGTCCATGCATAGCCGATACGCGCCCTCATATTCGTAATTATGCAGCAGCGACTCTATTTCTAGCCTTATGCCATACCCGCGAAGCATACGCAGGTGCTGAAGATGACATCTATTTGGAGCATTGGGCTCAGCATCTTCATTCGCATCCAGCATGGCTAGCATATCATCATCATCATTAGGATTATTGCTGACATTGGATTTCTTCTCGGGGCTATATACCTGTACGGCTGTGCACCGTGGAAAGTCTATTGCCACCAATGTCATGATCGTCTTCATCTGAGGTGTTCCCGAGCTTATATTTATCAGCCAATCTGCTTCAGGGTTATCCTGATATGATTTTGCAAATGCTTCCTGCAATCCGACTAACTCGTCATATTGCTGCGGCTCAGTTATATTGCTTTTCACCAATTCAATCTTCAATGCTTTACCCAAACTCTCTATGCCCCTAGAGTATATGTGCTGCGTATCTTCTCTCTCGGACATCTCTGCTGTCATGAATATAATTACCTTGTCCACATCATAATGTCTAAGTATATGCAGCATAGCACCATCATGATATCCACGAACAGGGTCTGTAGATCCAACAGGAGAAAAAAGTATTTTCATAGAAAAGTGCAGACAATGATGAATCACTGCCTGCTTTCACCTCACTTTATCTATTTAATTATTTGTACGTGCGACCTTATACCACCCATCCCCAAAGCTGTTTTTATGCCTATGCCAGCAAACTCGGCATAGTTTAGAAGCATCGCTGTCATGCGCATAGCTGCATCTGTATGGAATCTGCCAAATGATGCAGCTCCTCTAAAGGCACGTATGCGCTGCCCTTCAACATAGAATGGCTGCATATGAAGATTGTAATCTGTGATCTCTATCACTGATGCTATATGTTTTGCCAAGTCTTGTTCCTCTAGTATTGAGGCATCAGAGAATGTATTCCATTTCCTTATAAGGCTGTTTAGCATCAATTCTGGAAAGGGAAATATCGCATATGTACCATTTGTCTTGAATGATGTTGGAGAGAGGAATTCAACCTTCACATCGTGCAGTTGTCTTTGTTCTTTCCAAGCGGCCGCCTCTAGATTCTCATAAGAAATATTCTTTGTTATCGTGAATTCACTGAACTCTATGTCATAATCATTATGCTCTGAATGAAATGTTGTGTGCTTCATAAGCGGTACGAGTATGTTCTCAAATGCCTCCTCATTCAGGACATTGACATGCCAGATGATACTATCTGCACTCCATGTAATATATTGACTGTACGGTCGCAGCGATTGCTCATGCATCTTATCTGCCCATGCAGAGTCCAAGCACTCTATGAGATGCCCATGAAATATAGAGCCCATAGATTGACTTGGGGTTACACCCTCTGGAAGGATGACACCGGCCTCCATAGATGCTATCAAAGCTCTTTCACCACCTTTATATTGCATAGTCCCATCATATGCATGTCATTCGATTTTGTGAGCTTTAAGGTATGAGGAGATATGATATCGTCATATTTCCTGCCAGGTCTATCAAATTGCTCAGATAGTATTTTACGCGCAATAGATTTGCCTTTCTCTCTACTTCCTGCAATCGGATATATCAATGTCTTGGATATGTAGCCTGTGCCACCTCCTAAAACGAGATTCGCTTCATTCAGTTCATCAAGATAACGAAATACAGAGTGGTCAACAGATCCTTTATACACCTTGTCAATGGCTTCTTTATAAGTCTTATATTGTAAATCTCTGAATACCGATAAAGCATGCAACAGGTTCCCAGCCGTCTTTACGCCTATCTCCCCCATTCCACGTTCACTTCCGTCTATGCCAATGGTAAAAACCGCCTTTGTTGCCGGCACAATAGCTTCCCTGTATATTGGTAGATACTTAGGTTTCTTCTCTGACTGCGACTTTGTAAGACTCAAATCCCATTTCTGTACAATCGCTGCAGTCTCATCTATCAGCTTCGCATCGCTGACAGTTAGTCCTTTGAACCTACTATTGACCATATCATACTTTCCATCTTTATCAATTCTGATTCCAAGATATTTCTCTACATCATCCATAGTCTCATCAACAGCATTTCTTGTAGCATGTTCGAGCTTATTATAACATTTTGTTCTATCTATATTTAGCAGTACATATGCTAATATAGCCGTACGAAAAGCACCCTTTAGTGAGGAACCCGGAATATACCTTTCACCCAGGCCATTCCGTGCGAATGTCACTATATCATTAGGATTTTTGCCTGTGACATATGCTGGTATTCCTTCATGAAACACTCCACGCCTTTTTAGCTCCATCACTATGTCGGATGTATGCAGGCGTGCTGCAAGTTCTCTATGATTTTTGAGGTATGAATCAAGTGAAAAGCGTTTCCCTAAAGCTTCTACTTTTGACGTAAAATCATTCATCAATCTAGCGCGCTTCAAGAATGATGCCCATTTCGCTTCATCAAGCATGTACACCATCCCATTGCTAGATTGATAGACATAATCCAATTTCGTTATTTTTTCACCGCTGCCAATAAATAAAGGTGTGCATACATCTAGCTCCATCTCCCAGTATCGCATCATAGGTTTTTCACCCCCAGATACATGCCTTTTCCGTATTTATAAACAGGATGTGGCAAAAGCCCACCGCTGACATCAGCTATCCTTCCATCGAGACGCTCGGCGAAGCATGACCCCTCACTCATCATGTACACACTTCCCGTGTGGTGCGGCGATTTCATATCAGATGAATATGCGAAGCCTCCACGTCGTATCATGCGCCCATATCCCTTACTTGCTTCAATTGTCTCATCCTTCGTGGGAAGTAACAAAGACATTGCTATCTGAGCATGTGCATTTGATGCCACAAGCATTTTATATAATGCAGCACGGTCATCACCACCATTACCAGAGAGCTTTTGGAATGCATCCTCTATATGTTGCAAGCCGTCAATGCCTTCTGCACCAAGTACCTCAAAGCACCCATATCCACTGCTGCGCCGACCACCTATCCCAGATAAGCCAAGCATATATATGAGTCTCATAAGCCAGCCTATATCTGTGTCATCAGCGGCACCTATAGCGATATACAATCCAGCACATGGTACAAATGTATATGAGCCAAGGTCATATGGCTTGCGTGTGCGGCCATTGAAATGTATGTCATTAGATGTCATACCGAATGTAGGTAGTCCTGCCATGACCTGATTACCGCTAAAAAGGTCCGATGCCCTTACATAAAGCTGCTTCTTTATCTTCTTACGCTCTCCAGATGACTCCTTGGCTTCAGAGAAATCAAATACTTCATTCTCAGACTTTGCAATATGTGGTAACGATGGGCGCGGCACATAGAGCATGATTTCGGATTTTTGATTTTCCTGATACCATGGCAAGAGGCTCGAGAATATCACTTTGCCAGATGAAGTTGCTTTATGAAGCTGGTCTAGCAATCCACTAGATGACGCTTCACTACATAGAGCGCTATAGAACGTATCCGAATGACACATCGGCAATACATCTGTCAGGTTGCCTATACTGGCATCGCCAAAATGCACTGCTGTCTTGAAGCGCAGCATTGCAAGATAGTATTCCATCATACGCTCGCTCCTAACCTGATTTCTAGACCGTCAAACGTTTTTGAAAGTTTGTCCTTATGTGTTATGCTTCCATCAGCAGCTGAGACACTATTTATATCGAATCCGGAAAATGATACTCTGCCATATCCTCTTGAGCCATGCCCGCCAATATAATCCAGTTGTATAAGCCTAAGTCCATCGGCAAGCACCGTCATATCTTCTTCGAGTTCTGATTCGTCCTCTATATTGTATATGATGCGGCAGGCAAACTGCATTCCTGCTGGGACACGCTCTATCTGTCTCGGATTTGCAACTCCAGAGCCGCGTTTTATGGTATTCTCGAATTTCACTTCACCAAGATATGTCCCTGTCTCAATGCCTTCAAAGCGTTTAAGACTGTCTTCTGTTGGGAATGAGTCCGCAAACAACAGCCTCGACGGGCAGGACTCATCACTCGTAGAACGTCCGAAGAGACGTGCTACTACATTTTCATCATTTGATGGATCTGGCAGCACGCCTGCGCCATCGCGTGATTTTGCCAACAACGTGCGAAGCTTACCTTTAAATGAACTACCCGTGATAACTGGCCTTCTCGTCAAGGGATCACGTACGAAAACACTGTCAACTGCACCTATAGGCGCATAATCATTTGAGCCACCTATATGCATACCGGATTCCAAAGTGATAACAAAATCTATGATGAGCTTGCCGTTTATTGTTTTCTGTGCCATTAGTCTTTTCCTCCATAAAATTTGTGAAACGCCACAAGTGCCTCTACATATCTTGTAAAATCATCGAATGCCTTTGCCTTGTTGCCGATTTTCTTTATCCTATCCATAAGATGAGTCTCATCGTTGAATGATTTCATAACATGATTTCTACTACTATCTCTACCGATTTGATATGCAAGCTTAACCTGCAGGAATTCCACCTCGGTTGCTAGCTCCGTAGGCAGGACATCTATTTTTCCACCATGCTTATCACGATACACATCAATCTTACTTCTAACTGTATTGACAGCTGTCAAGAACCTCCTGAGTTGTGAAGTGGTAGGCTTATCATGAAGTTTCTCCATACAGTTCTGCGCCTGCTTTATGTAATCATTTTCCATAATCATCATTTCTCCCTCATTCGATATATGATAAGATTCAATGCAGCAGATAACTCACGTCTATCATCTAGCTTGCTTCCCCAGTCGAAAAGCTGACTTCGTATCTCGGTATAGCATCTCTTCACATCGTTGCTGGCCTTCATACCAGGATCCATACGAGCTAACGTATATGCATATCTTGCGAGATTGAAGCGTCCCCCAGATACAGGAAGCAGTGACATAATCCTATAAATCAATGACCTTCTAGCCATAAGACGTGTGCCCTCTACATTATCATTGATACCCTCAAATCTAAAATGCTCCATAAGGAAATGTATTTTTTCTCCAACTACACCCTCAATAAAATCATTCCATCTGAATGCAGGTATGTATTCGATATCACTATCAACATTCGTATTGCTTCCCCAGAGAGCTATACTATCCTTATTTTTCGATGACTCTTTTGCGGCATCTTCTAGCTCTCCTGTCTGCACCGCCATCCGGCTTATGGGATAACTGCTGCTGAAAAGTCCAATTCCAGCAGAAAAGCTAAGTTTGCCATTAGTATATGCAGAGAATGCGCGGCGCATATCTACAGCCATTTCTAAGAGATCATCCCATGCTCCAACGATGAACACATCATCTCCTCCAGAATATACTACATGCACTTTGCGTGCTTCATCGCCTTTGCAATGGAATATATCAAAAGGCTTCATTCCAGCTGGCAGTTGTTTCAGGGCTATGCCATTGATGAGATATTGAAAGAAAAATGCGAGCTCACCCGAAAGGGATGCATATCTTGAAAGCGTTGCATATTTATATGGCTCTTTCTGTGATTTATCTACGAAGCCAGCCATAAATGCTGCTCCAAGCCAATCGACATCAGCTCGCAAGACGCCAAGCCTTTTAATTCCATGTCCACCTTCATAGTCACCCGATTCATCTGACAAATCCGAGAATTCCATTGGCATACCATCTGGTTTTTGCGCAGCATAGTCAGCCAACCATATCCTCCTCGCTATATCGGACGATGTGCGTGAACCATTACGATCATATATCCTAACCAATATTCCATCGTCTTTGAATTCCTGTACAGATGGCACAACTTCGCCCAATACATTCAATGCTTTGTCTGGAGAGGCTGCCGATAAAAACTTATTACCGGTAGCTGATGGCAGAAATACCGACCCGGGTACAGGTTCTGATACGATTGCAAACACTGTCCTCCTATCAAGCAGCATCTTTCCAAGTGCATAGAATCCGTTACATGTATCACATACCTGTGCAGTATCGTCTTCATGACTTGCCAGATACAAAGAAAGTTCCTCTGACTTATGAAGTGTATGACAAATAGCGCACTCACGATATCCCTCTTCCATCTTGTTTATATCGCTATGCTCATCAAAAAGGTCTGCAAGTACACGATTATCGTATCTATGTTGTTTCATCAGTGATAATCTGTATGAGACACGCTGAAACATATTCTCACTGACAGTCTTCTTCCCTAGCAATTCATCCGCACTAACGGTCACGTATGCTCCTGCTATGAAAAGATCGGTTTTAAACTGATTGAGCAGCTGTTTGTTTAGCTTTTCTATCGTGTCATCGAATATCCCTTTAGTAGCTGCTGTATTTGCTGCGATTATATAGAATCTTCCACCGCCACAATATATGAGGTTCGCTCTTGAAAGCCCAAGGGCGTCCAATATTTCATCTACCGCATTTTCCATTGATATTCCAAGATAAAACGATCTCCCACGGAGCATCCTCATAGCCCCTTTATTAGGTATATGGTAGATGAACTTCTGTATACCAGAGAAATCTCCAGCTAACAGCAAAAACATCTCTTTCGATCGTTCCTCATGTACCTTTGATGTGAAGCATATATCATGATAATTGATTATGCCATTGCCATCTTTATAGTATGCATACATGGCGGATGCCACTGCCGCTGTCATACGGCTATGATCATATAGGGATATATCTGCAACCTCTGAACGGTTTGTACTGGAAGGTATATATGAGGTGGTATCCTCCATGATGCGCAATATCTCATTGATGCCCATGTCCAATGGAGATACCTTCATAAAGTTCTTTTCAAGTATAGATAGGATCTTAGCATACTGACTTTCAGTAGATACTGAGCTATTCTGCATCTCTCTTGGAAAAAAGTCACTATACTTACGCTTTGTATCGATCATATCCAATGTATAATAGATCTTATTGCTCTTTCTTCCTGTATTGAAAATATTAAATATACTTTCTTTTGATGCATGTAGATCGAATCCTATCTCGTTATCACTGATAGTATCCCTCCTATCTGCTCCAGCTGATATGTTGTCTGCCTCATATACAATATATGCGAGATCACTATCTTCAAGCCGTGAATGCTTTAAATCTTTGGCATGATGATAACGAATTGATGCCAACAGCTGCTTACCTTCTTCTGTTTCTGTTTCCTTATGCTCATACAGTATGCGACGTATGAACTCAGCACCTATTTCTGAATGTGTCTTGTGTTCACCGGCAGCTCGTTGACAAATTTTTCCGATATCATGGAGAAGTCCGCACAGAGTAATCATATGGCTGTCAGGACTCATATCCATCCCCCCATCTTCAAAGAAAAAACCCCTCATTACTTTGAAACGATACCAATTATAAAATACTTAAGCTCTAGACATATTCGACATTTTAGACACATTTTCCTTCTCTTATGATAGAACTGGTACCTCGATTACCGCTTACACAAAATATTTTGTACTATTCTTTAAGCCCCAACTATTTTCTTCGTTTGGTCAACCACAGTATATAGCGTATCACATGCGATAGTGATATAATGATTGAAAATGTGTTTAGAAGGAGTGCCATATGGAAGCCGGATACGTAGGAAATGCATACCAAAAACGTGGATATCTGATAGAAGATTTCAGGGTGTTTCATATAAAGGATTCCACCATGGAGCCAATACCATTCCATTATCATGATTTCAATAAGATAATCCTGCTTGTATCTGGACATTCGGGATATATTATCGAAGGGCGTAGCTATGACCTCGTACCACGGGATATTGTCTTCGTATCAGCTGGAGAGATACACCGCCCCGTGCCAGATATGGCAGAGCCATACGAACGCATTGTCATATATATATCGCCTGATTTTTTGAGCAGGCTCAGTGGTGATGGCGATGAGCAGTTATCGCTATGCTTTAAGATGGCAAAGGCCGGCTCCTCTGTCATGCATGCAGCACCGGGACAGACACATGATATCCTGTATCATATGGATAAGCTTGAAAAAGCTGTCAGTGAGTCTGGATTCATGAATGATCTGTATTCGCGCGCACTCTTTGCCGAGTTCATGATACTGCTTAATCGGGCAATCCTCTCTAAAGAAGTAGATCGAGGACACCAATTCTCTGCAGATGAAAAGATCGTAGACCTGTTGAAGTATATCAATAATCACCTTTCAGATGATTTATCGATAGATATACTCGCACAGCGCTCATATCTCAGCCGCTATTATCTCATGCGCCGCTTCAAGGCTGCCGCAGGATGCAGTATACACCAGTACATACAAGATAAGCGGCTTCTACTTGCAAAGAATCTTCTTCTCCAGGATGGTACGATACAACAAATCAGCATGCAATGTGGGTTCAAGGATTATACGACATTTGCACGTGCGTTCAAAAAGGCTTTCTCTTGTACGCCTGGAGAGTACCGTGAGAGATATATGGAGGAAAAATCATGAAATTTAGTATGCCGCAGCTATGGTTCAGCAAGCTATTGCGCGCTGTTACCGAATTTCAGATGATTGACGACGATGATACGATACTTATTGGCGTATCCGGTGGTAAGGACAGCTTGTTCCTATCGTATGCGATGGCCATGCTGAGAGAACGCCTCAAGAAAGATTTCGCGCTAAGGGCTATCACAATCGATTCTATGTTCCGTGAGGCACCACTCGATACGGATCGTATTGCTGGATATATGAAAGATCTGGACATCCCTTATGAGGTTCAAAAAGTCGATATTGCAGGTGCCATAGACGCTGATACGAAGCATAGTCCATGTTATACATGTGCATATTTCAGGCGCGGCGCAGTAAACCGATATGCTGTAGAGCACGGTTGCCAAAAAGTCGCCTATGCACATCACAATGATGACGCTGTCGAGACATTATTTATGGGTCTGCTATGGTCTGGACAAATCAGCACGTTCACACCGAAGACGTATCTGAGTCATACTGGGGTCACTGTCATACGTCCGCTCATATATCTACGCGAGTCAGAGACGATTGAAGCCGTGCAGTATCATCATATGAAGCCCGTAAAGAATCCCTGCCCCCACGATGGCAAGACTGTACGCCAGGATGCCAAAGAGCTCCTAAAGCGCCTCGGTAAGGATATTCCGGATGTATATGCCCATGTGGCTTCTGCAATGCGCGAAAATGCAGTTCACGAGCTTTGGCCGCCTGCACTTTCTCGCAAGGAAATGC
>OMZT01000135.1 GCA_900315615.1 uncultured Veillonellaceae bacterium
GCAACGATCTGGTGTAGTGCTGCCTGTGCTCCTGCTTCGAGCGCCTCTTCATTTTCTGCCATCTTGCACTCGATGACAAAGCCGCGCCCTCCAGCTTCCCGTGGGAATGCCGCGATGTCGTAGCGGCCATAACCCGACTCGTGATTCGAACGGATCTGGTAATCACCGGTAAGCGTTGCCGTCAAGCCGAGGACGAATCCATGGTAGAACGACTCCTTGCCCTTCTGCGCATCGAACGTGCTCGTCAGCACTTCAAGGTACTCTCCGAGACCATCGCGCACCGTCTCGATGTCACCATCTGCAAACGCCCGCATGAGGTCTGTGACTTCGATGTCCATGTCTTCGCTGTGGTAGCGGTCGAGCACTTCGCTGCGGAAAAGTGACTGCAGCTCGCGATTTGGCAGTATGATCTCAGCTCTCATGCCGATGTCATCTTGCTTGATACATCTTGTCGTGAGATAACCTGTTGTCACGAGCATCGTATAGAGTGCGCTTTCATTTTTATATATACCGCTGTAGATGAGGTCTTCGCGCACACGTGTCTCAATCGCCTCCCCCTGGAGCACCGTTTCCAACTTTTCAAGGACGCGGCTGCGCGAATGCAGGAGCATCCCGCCGAGAATGGAATTGCCTGACGTGTTCACCCAATAAGGCTGTGGCGTACATCCATGATGAAAATAATTAATGACTGACCACGGATTATAAATTTCGCATCCTGCGAAGCGATAACCGTCATACCAGCGCTGAAGCTCTGACAATTTATCCTCGCAACCAAAATCCTGCGTCATCTTCTCAATTTCCGCCGCTGTAAAACCGAATGCTTCTGGATAGTTCAACCGAAAGACGCTGTCAACCTCAAGATTGTTGAGCGCGGAAAAAATATTCTCTTTCGGAATGCGTAAAACGCCCGTCAGCACGGCAAAATCAAGCGAGGGATTCGATTTCAAAGCGGAGGAAAGGAGCTCGCGGAAAAAACCGATGGCTTCTTTGTAATACTGGTGCTCCCATGCCGTCTGAATGGGTACGTCGTATTCATCCAGCAACAAGACCGGCTTTTTGCCATAATATTTTTCCATCATCCTCAGCAAGAACGCAATCGCGGAACGGCAGACGATGAGGTCTGCTTCGCCCTTCCGAAGTTTTTCAAAACGCAGCCGTTCCTGCTCGGTCACATCCTTACCGGACAAGAGGAATCCTCTCGCGTCAAATACCTGTGCAAGCATATCAGAAATGACGCGCTTCATCTCTTCCCAAGAGTCCGCCTTCCAGCCTTTCAGCGTCAAAAGCAATACGGGACGCGTCCCTTGCAGCTTCATCGCTTCCGCGTCTTTCGAAATCATGAGGCCGTCGAAGAGCTTTCGATGCTCCTTGGCATCTTCTACATCAAGAAAATAGCGCATCATGGAAAGCGTCAGCGTCTTCCCAAATCGACGTGGGCGCGTGAAGAGCGTCACGATTGCATGTTTCTTCAAGAACACCTGCAAGAACGTCGTCTTGTCGACAAAATAATAGCCGCTACGAACATCTGCGAAGTCTTCCCGGCCAATCGGCATCAACGTATTCATAAACACCCCTCCCAAACACTCGTCTTTCCCTATCTTATCACAAAGCCGCAGTCGTGGAAAGAAAGGCTATGATCTTTCTTCTTACGGAAAACACGGTTCCACTCGCGTGGCTCCTTCTCGCCACGTTTCCAATGGTAATAAGCAGAGCGCATGTATGCGCCTTACGTATGGCATACAAATATGCTCCCCTTAGTAGGACATGGATTTTCATTATCCTATCTAAGGGGAGCATATCAAAAGCTTTTTCGCTACTTAGCTCCATTTCTTCATTTGTGCGATGACACGTAGTGCCGCCTTGTCGATCGAGTGAAGCCGCCGCTTCATCTCCTCCGGTCCCATATGCTGTGCATCCCTCGCATAGCGGCTTATCGCGGTCATCACCGGGATAAGCTGGGCACACGCATCGCTCACGCTGCCTGGGGCATTGTGCGCTCTCACGCTCGACTTTCCGAGTGGCTTCTCAACTATGTCCTCATAAAACATGCACCGATCGCGACCGGCAGCTTTCGCGGCATATAGAGCCTTATCCGCACGCTCGACAAGCTTTCTAAGCTTCACATCTGAGGACACCTGTACTCCACCGATACTGACCGTGATACGCCGCCCGTCTGGCAGCTTGATCTCATGTATAGCATCACGGAACGCATTGATCCTGTCATCTAGCGTCTGCCTGCTCGTGACACCATTCATGAAGAATATGAACTCATCGCCACCATAGCGTCCGCGTACATCCTGCGCCCGAAACACATTATTCATCACATCGGCGATAGACCGCAGGACATCATCCCCTTTGGGATGCCCGAACGTATCGTTGACCTGCTTGAAATTATCCACATCCATCATGAAGAGCGTTCCCTGGGCGCCCTTAGCTATAGCGTCGCCGATGGCAGCAAGCGACGAAGCATGATTCAGAAGCTTCGTCATCGAATCAAGCATTGACGCTTCCTCGAGGCGCTCGCGGTACACATTGAGATCCGTAATCTGCCCCAGCACGCGCTGGACTGCCCCACATCCGTCAGGCAGCCCCGCATACTGCACGCGGCACAGCCCGGACGATGACTTGCGCGGCCTGATGAGCCGCACGCTGAACGCCCCACTGGACGGTTTCTCAAGGATACGCTTTACCGTCTTCTCAAAGAATCCGTTGTCCTCGCCATCCAGCAAAATCCTGTATTTCCTTTTTGCAAGAAATTCCTTTACCACGAGGGAGCCTTTTGAACCATCCTTATCACAGAAACCCAGGCTCAGCCTGTCTGCCAGCGCGTCATACTCAAAAACGCCAGTCCCTGGCACTGAATCATCAGACAGATTGCTGATTCCCGGCACATCATCCGCACGCCGTCCACGCATAAGTCATTTCGCCCCTTCCGTAAGCAGTATTGCCTATATACATTATTCTACCAAGAATCGGACAAATCATCAAGCCGATATCCTTTATCACATGGTTTTCTAATATCTGCACAGTTTGTTCTAGCTTAATATTATTCTAATCATATTTTAATCGATTTTTCCTATACTTAGTACATCAATAGAAAGAAATCGTCGCCATAATGGAAACCATATGGGACGATCATTATCCAGAGGGGGATTTGAAAATGAGATCCAACAGCAAGAAGGCCGCGCTTGCGCTTGCCATAAGTGCATGCCTGATAAGCCTTCCAGCCGAGGCGGAGTATCAGCTGCAGCCTGCGATTCCTATAGATGCGCAGTCTGAGAACATGCTGCCGCCGGCATTGCCGATAGACGGCAGTGGGCAGACCGCACAGCCATCAGCGCCATCAATGGGACAGCCATCAATGGGACAGCCATCAATGGGACAGCAGAGTGATGCCACGGAGCTCACTGGCGAGGTAACCGTTGAGAATGACAGCAAGACCATCGTATGGCAGTCCATAAAGACGAATAAGCCAGATACCTGCGCTGTACTCGCACGCAAGAAAGCGAATGTAAACATCAGCACGACAAACATCGTGAAGGAGGGCGACTCTGCATCAGAGCAGGACAGCAATTTCACGGGACGCAACGCAGCCATTCTCGCAAATGACAGCAAAGTCACGCTCAGCGGCTCAGACGTAACGACGCATGGCAAGGGCGCAAACGGCATATTTGCAACCGGCTCAAAGAGCGAAATCAATGTATCAGACGTCACCATAGAGACGACAAAAGATTCGTCACGCGGACTCGATGCGACATTTGGAGGAACGATCAACGCCGAGAAGGTAACCATCACCACGAAGGGCGCACACTGCGCCGCAATAGCGACCGACCGCGGTGAAGGCACCATCACGGCTGAGGATTGCAAGCTCGAGACCTCCGGCGAAGGCAGTCCTGTCATCTACTCCACGGGCAATATCACGCTGAATAGTTCCTATGGCGTGGCAAACGGCAGTGAAATGGCCGTCGTAGAGGGCAAGAACTCCATATCCATGCGCAACACGGCACTGTTCGGATATAAGCTCCAGGGTGTCATGCTCTATCAGAGCACGTCGGGCGACGCAGCCGCAGGCACAGCCACATTCACGGCTGATCGCTCCGAGCTGCACAACGAGTCCACAGGCCCCGTATTCTTCGTCACGAACACGACCGCTGTCGCGAATCTCTCACGCTCAGACGTACACTCCAAGGGCAGTGTACTCGCAAACGTCGCTGCGTCACGCTGGGGACAGTCCGGTGCGAACGGTGGTGACTTCACCATCAACGCAGTAAAGCAAGGGCTCTCTGGTGACATCACATGCGACAATATCAGCCGCGTGACACTCAACCTCACGCAGAAGAGCAGCCTGACCGGCGCAGTCAATCCTGACGGAAAGGCACTCTACAGCGCCGTAAGCATTGACGATGCCTCCACATGGAACGTCACGAAGGATTCGCATGTGACCGTCATCAAGAGCGGCAAGGCGGACTTCTCGAACATAAAATCACATGGCCACACGGTCACATATGACCGCAGCCAAAACCCGCAGCTGGATGGACGCACCTACAACCTCCCCGGCGGCGGACATCTGATACCGGCCTGATATCAATATCACGGTAAACACATAACGACTGCCCCCCATAAGCTTCCTCGAAAGCCTGGGGGGCAGTTTCATTTTGTCAAAGGATACAGAGCTCTCATATGACAGTTTATTGAGGCTTTGGCTAGCGCTTAGTGTAAAATAGTTCTCGGTGATGCGGTTGCCAAAAAGTAAGAGGCCTGTATCCTATAAAGTGCTAACCTATACAGCACACTTTCGTCTATGATGTGCTAATCTCAGAGTGCAAACGACGGCTGTTTCGTGTATAATAAAGGGGGAGGGAAATAAATGCACAAGAAGGATATCTGGGAGAAGAAGCTGCTCGACTATACCGACGTCTTTGCCGATATTGGCAACGTGCTGCTATTTGGCGGC
>OMZT01000014.1 GCA_900315615.1 uncultured Veillonellaceae bacterium
AACATTAGAAAATTTTAATGTAAAATAATTAAAAATTACTTAAGATATAAACAGCATCTTCCGATAATGAATTTGAGTGCGGACGATTACTGATTCATCAACGAAACTAAAGCCTAAGTACATCGAGGGGGTACATGATATGGACGATTTCGGTATACCTGCGTTGTCTGTCAGCATGAACCAGGCAGATGTGCAGCAGCAGTTCGGGATATCCGTGCTGAAGATGGCCATGGAGGTTCCCATGGAAGAGGCAGAGCTCATTGAGACGGCGTTGGAGAACCTTGACCCATCTGTAGGGCAGAACATCGATATCAATGCCTAAGGGCGAGAAAAGATCTGTAGTGTTTGCGTTAGGTGTTCAATAATGAAAATAATCTCTTGCATTTTTATCTTGGACATACTATACTAACAATATGTGCGGACAAAAACACAAATTTGTGCAGATTGTTCGCGGCAGTCAAATTTACGGAATGTGCGCCACAGCGCGAATTCCACTGTTGGAGGAGATTTTTTTAATGGAGTATCAGGACAAGACGTTAGTATGCAAGGATTGCGGCAAGGAATTCATTTTCAGTGCTGGTGAGCAGGCGTTCTATGCGGAGAAAGGGTTCGAGAATGAGCCTGTACGCTGCCGCGACTGCCGTGAAAAGCGCCGCCGCTCCCGTGGTGAGGGCGGTGAGCAGCGCAAGATGTACAAGGTTATCTGCGCTGACTGCGGCAAAGAGACCGAAGTACCGTTCGAGCCAAAGGATGACCGTCCGGTCTATTGCAGGGATTGCTTCAATAAGAGAAGGAACGCTCGTTTCGCTGAGTAATCCTGATATGCCGGTGGTGTACGAAACTTGCATTACCTGCTATAATTAAAGATGATGGCAACGGAGCCCGGAGAAATTCCGGGCTTCTATTCATGTAACCATAGAAAGGATGTCAAGAATGAAATTGAAGAAGATGTTTGCGCTGCTCGCAGCTGTGGTATTCGCAGTTGTTGCACTAGCAGGCTGCGGCGGATCGAATGGCTCTGGCAGCAAGGGAGATAAGAAGGTACTGAAGGTCGGTACAAATGCGGACTTTGCACCATTTGAGTTCCAGGATAAGGAAGGCAAGGAATATCAGGGATTCGATATGGATCTGATTCGTGCGGTAGGCGAGCAGATGGGCTATAAGGTAGAGATCGAGAACCGTGCATTCGACGGCTTGATTCCGGCACTTACGGCTAAGGATATCGATGTTGTCATTTCCGGCATGTCTATAAACGATGAGCGCAAGAAGAAAGTCGACTTCTCTGACCCGTACTATGATTCCGGACTTACGATCGTCGTCAGGAAAGACGATGACAGGATCAAGAACTTTGAAGGCCTGAAGGGCATGACCGTCGCAGTACAGATCGGTACGACCAGTGCTAAAGAGGTCAAGAAGATCGAGGGCGTCAACGTTCGCGAGCTCAACAGCTCTGCTGATACCTTCCTTGAGCTCAATGCTGGTGGCGTAGACGCTGTCGTCAACGATAAGCCAGTCAACGAGAACTACATCGCAACAAGCGGAGACGGCAACGTCAAGGAGCTAGCTGACCGCCTGACGTCTGAGCAGTACGGCATAGCTGTATCAAAGGGCAATACGGAGCTTGTGAAGAAGATCGACGATGCCCTCAAGGCACTCCATGAGAATGGTAAGTACGACGAGATCTACAAGAAGTGGTTCAAGGCCGGCAAATAAGGTGACGGAAAGTGGATTTTAATTTCGACCTGATAATTGAGTCGTTCCCGCTGCTCCTCATGGGTGCAGGTGTGACGATAAAGATCACGACACTCTCCGTCTTGCTCGGCGTGATAATCGGTCTCGTGGTCGGTATATTGCGTATATGTACGTTGAAGCCTCTTCGCATACTTGCGATGGTATACATCGACTTTTTGCGTGGCACACCACTTCTCGTACAGATATTCCTGGTGTACTTCGCACTGCCTGTCATCACGGGACAGAGAGTCGATCCGTATTTCGCGGCAATCATATCCTGTGGTGTCAACAGCGGCGCTTATGTCGCTGAGATCATCCGCTCCGGTATCCAGTCTATAGACAAAGGGCAGATGGAGGCAGGACGTTCACTCGGCATGACATGGCTGCAGACGATGCGCTACGTCGTAGTACCACAGGCTGTAAAGCGCGTCATACCGCAGATCGGTAATGAGTTCATCGCATTGCTGAAGGATTCGTCACTCGTGTCGGTCATCGGCTTTGAGGAGCTCACGAGACGCGGACAGCTGATCATCGCGAGGACGTATGGTTCTCTGGAGATTTGGCTGAGCGTAGCGGTCATCTATCTCGTCATGACGCTTACCATCTCCAGGCTGGTCGCATTCCTGGAATGGAAGTTCAACACGTCAAGGCGCTCGGCAGCATAAGGGGGTGCGCAGATGATTGATATAAAGGGACTTAGGAAGTCCTATGGAAGCAATGAGGTGCTGCGCGGAATCGACCTCCATGTAGACGAGAAGGAAGTCGTCGTGATCATCGGACCGTCCGGCTCCGGAAAGAGCACGCTCCTTCGCTGTATCAACTACCTTGAGCAGCCGACAGAAGGCATAATCAGCGTTGATGGTACCGTACTCGATGGTGAGACGAACATCAACAAAGTACGCGCAGAGGTTGGCATGGTTTTCCAGCACTTCAACCTCTTTCCTCATATGACGGTACAGCAGAATATCATGCTCGCACCGATGAAAGTGCGCCATGTGAGTGCCGATGAAGCCGCCATTCAGGCAACGTCACTGCTTGAGATGGTAGGACTTAAAGACAAGGCCATGTCATATCCGGAGCAGCTCTCGGGTGGACAGCAGCAGCGCGTAGCCATCGCACGTGCGCTTGCTATGCGCCCAAAGGTGATGCTCTTCGATGAGCCAACGTCTGCATTGGATCCGGAGATGGTAGGTGAAGTGCTCGACGTCATGAAACGCCTTGCACATGAGGGTATGACGATGGTTGTCGTAACGCATGAGATGGGCTTTGCACGCGAGGTGGGAGACCGCCTGCTCTTTGTCGATCAGGGAGTCATCTTAGAGCAAGGCAAACCAAAGGATGTATTCGAGCATCCTACAGCGCCGCGTACAAAAGAATTTCTTTCCAAAGTACTCTGATCATATAAAAGCCGCCTTCGGGCGGTTTTTTTTTGCCTTATTTGAGGCTTATACACCTGATGGTAAGATTTTGAGATAAATATTTTCATAAAGAAGGATTTCCGCGTCATACTGGAGAATAATCAGAGTATACAAACAGAAAGGGGATGCGTGCATATGGCAACATTCACTGTAAGAGGTAAGAATATCGAGATCACACCAGCGCTTAAAGAATATGTAGAGAAGCGAGTCGGTAAAGTGACGAAGTACTTCGACAAGGTTGGCGAGATTTCGGTGCTGCTTACGGTATCAAAGGGGCGTCATACCGTAGAGGTTACAGTCCCGATACCTGGCGGAGTGTTCCTTCGTGGTGAGGAGACCACGATGGACATGTATACGTCCATCGATCTCGTCGTCGAGAAGCTGGAGCGCCAGATCAGGAAGCATAAGACGAAGCTCGCACGTCGTTTCCGCGAGGCAGGGTTCCGTGAAGAAGTTGTGAAAGAGGAACTGTCGAGGCGCGAGGCTGAAGAAGAGCCACTTGATTATCCCGTGGTGAAGAAGAAACGTTTCGTAGTGAAACCGATGGATGTTCAGGAAGCGATCATGGAGATGAACCTCTTGAATCATAATTTCTTCGTATTCCGCGATGCACAGACTGAAGAAGTCGAGGTCGTTTACAGGCGCGATGATGGCCAGTATGGTCTCATAGAGCCTGGCAATTGAATCAAGCTATGAAGGCTGCCGTTTTTACGGCAGCCTTTTTTGCGCATATGGGGCGCACCTGACGATGAAAATTTTTTGACTTCCTGTCGATAGTCTGATACAATCAGATGATGAGTGTGTTTAAGTATAAGAAACTGAGCGCCCAGACAGATGCTATCGCATGGCTGTGCGGGCGGAATAAATGGATAGATTAGGAGTGGTTTTGCCTTGTTAGGTATTCTCAAGCGTTTCCTCGGGGATAATAATGACAGAGAAATCAAGCGTATGCGTGGAATCGTAGACGTGATAAACGGGTTCGAGCAGGAGATGCAGAGCCAGACAGATGACCAGCTCGCTGGACGGACCGTGAAGTTCCGTGAGCGCCTGGCTAATGGCGAATCGCTGGATGACCTGCTTCCAGAGGCATTTGCGACAGTCCGTGAGGCATCGAGCCGCGTGCTTGGCATGAGACATTTTGATGTCCAGATGATCGGTGGCATATGCCTGCACGAGGGCAAAATCGCCGAGATGAAGACAGGTGAAGGCAAGACCCTGGTTGCGACGCTGCCTGTTTATTTGAATGCACTCACGGGCAAGGGTGTGCATATGGTCACGGTCAATGATTACCTGGCCAAGCGTGATAGCGAGTGGATGGGTCATGTGTACAATTTCCTCGGCCTGTCTGTCGGACTCATAAAGCACGATATGGACTTCCCTGAGAGGAAGCACGCATATGGATGCGACATAACATTCGGTACGAACAATGAATTTGGATTCGATTACCTGAGAGATAACATGGTCATCTATCCAGAGCAGATGGTTCAGCGTGAGCTCAACTATGCGATCGTCGATGAGGTCGACTCCATACTCATAGATGAGGCGAGGACACCGCTCATCATCTCTGGTCCTGGACAGAAGTCGACGGACAACTATGTCAAGATGGCTGCGGCAGTGGCAACGCTGAAGGAGGGCGTCGACTACAAGGTCGATGAGAAGATGAAGACCGTTGCACCGAATGACTGCGCCATACCAAAGGTGGAGAACCTCCTCCATATAGATAACCTGTATGCACCGGAGAATATCGAGCTCTCGCACTGCTTTACCGCGGCACTCAGGGCAAAAGGTCTCATGAAGCGCGACCGCGACTACGTCGTGCGCGATGGTGAGATCATCATCGTCGACGAGTTCACCGGCCGACTCATGCCTGGCAGACGCTATTCGGATGGATTGCATCAGGCTATAGAGGCAAAGGAGCATGTGAAGGTGCGTCGTGAGTCACAGACGCTCGCTACAATCACGTTCCAGAACTTCTTCCGTATGTACTCTAAGCTTGGCGGCATGACTGGTACGGCAAAGACAGAGGAAGATGAGTTCCTGAAGATATACAACCTGCCTGTCGTCGTCGTGCCGACGAACAAGCCTATAGCGCGTACGGACTATCCGGATGTCATCTACAAGACGAAGCGCGCAAAGTACAAGGCCGTCGCGAAGGCCGTAGACGAGATTCATGGCAAGGGACAGCCTATCTTGATAGGCACTACGTCCATCACGCAGTCAGAGGAGCTCAGCGCGATACTGACGAAGCATGGCGTCCAGCATAACGTGCTGAATGCTAAGTATCACGAGAAAGAAGCAGAGATCATAAAGGACGCAGGCCAGAAGGGCGCGGTTACGATCGCGACAAACATGGCTGGACGTGGTACCGACATAAAGCTCGGCGAGGGCGTAAAGGAGCTCGGCGGACTATTCATCATAGGTACTGAGCGTCATGAGTCACGCCGCATAGATAACCAGCTGCGCGGTCGCTCCGGCCGTCAGGGTGACCCGGGTGCGTCGAGGTTCTTCCTTTCACTCGAAGATGACCTTTTGAGGCTCTTTGCGGCTGATAACATCTCGTCGATGATGGACAAGCTCGGCATGGAGGAAGATGAGCCGATAGAGCACAAGCTGATCACCAAGTCCATAGAGCGTGCGCAGAAGAAGGTCGAAGCCCGTAACTTTGATATGAGAAAGCACGTGCTGGAATATGACGATGTCATGAATCAGCAGCGTGAGGTCATATACAAAGAACGCCGCAAGATCCTTACTGGCGACAATCTGAAAGAAAACGTCATAGGCATGATCCATCATATCATCAAGGATGAGATGGAGCAGTATGCCAACGAGAAGCTCTATCCTGAGGAGTGGACGCTCGGTGGACTCATAGAGGACGCAGAGAAGACATACGCGCCCGAAGGTGTGCTGAAACAGGAAGAACTCGAAGAGCTCAGCCGCGACGAACTCAAAGAGACACTTGAGAAGGTTGCAGACGAAGGCTATGAGAAGCGCGAGCAGCTCTTTGGTGAGCAGAATATGAGAGAGCTCGAGAAGGTCGTCATGCTGCGCGTGGTGGACAATCACTGGATGGAGCATCTAGACCGCATGGACATGCTGCGTGAAGGTATCAACCTGCAGGCGTATGGCCAGCTGCAGCCGCTCGTCCAGTACAAGATCGAGGCACTCGATATGTTCGAGCAGATGGAGGCTTCCATACAGGATGACATCGCAAATCTCATGTATCGCGTCAGCATCGTCACCCCTGAGCAGCAGGAGGAGCAGCGCCGCCGCATGATCGAGCAGCAGCAGGAGCAGCTGCAGGATCGTCTGGCAACAGCACAGGCATCGCATGGCGACGAGGTCGAGGCTGCAGAGCATCATAACGAGCCCAAGAAGCAGAGGCAGATGAAAGCGAACAAGACGGCGAGCAGCCATAAAAAAGGCAAGAAATAAGTTTATGCAAGATTGAGAGGCGCGCAGATCATGCTGGAAGATTTAAAACCCGAAATATCGGCGCTGAAACAGAAGCTCGATGAAATGGGTACATCACTTGATATAAATACGAAAGAGCAGAAGATTGCCGAGCTCGAATACAAGATGGGCGAGCCTACCTTTTGGGATAATGCAGAGGAAGCTCAGCGTATCAACAAGGAGCTTGGCGATATAAAGGGCACCGTCGATAAATATAAGTCGCTCGAATCGAAGATCGGCGACACCGAAGCCATGTGGGAACTCGGCATGGAAGAGGGCAGTGCTGAATACGAGGAAGAAGTATCAAAAGAGCTCACAGAAGCCAAGGACGAGATGCGTGCCTTAGAGCTGGAGGTGCTGCTCTCAGACCCTTACGATGCAAACAATGCGATGCTGACACTTCATGCAGGTGCCGGTGGAACAGAGGCACAGGACTGGACGCAGATGCTCCTCAGGATGTATGGGAGATGGGCAGAAAGCCATGGCTTTGAAGTGGAGACGACAGACTTGCTTCCTGGCGATGAGGCCGGTGTCAAGAGCGTATCCCTCTTCATAAAGGGACATAATGCGTACGGATAT
>OMZT01000029.1 GCA_900315615.1 uncultured Veillonellaceae bacterium
GGCATATCTGATATCTGATGGTGAAGTCGTGGAAAGGCTGGACGTGGCCTGCCGCGGCAAAATACAGTGAGGAGGATGCAGCATGAAGGGTGTTTTTCCCGTTGACGGCCCAAAGCCGAATGGTCACTATGTGCCGGGCGTGATATCACATGGCTCCGTGTACGTGTCGGGTCAGCTCCCGTTCGACCCAAAGACGGGGAAGCTGCCAGATGGCGGTATTCGTGCACAGGTGAAGCAGGCGCTGAAGAATGTGGAAAGTGTCATCAAGGCGGCAGGCTCTGATATGGACTGCGTGGTGCAGTGCCGTATATATATACCTGATGTAAAATATTGGGATGATGTGAACGACGTCTATGCAAGCTTTTTTGGAGCACATAGGCCGGCGCGTGTAGTAGTACCGAGCAGTGAACTGCACCGCGGCGCGTTATGCGAGATAGAGGCCGTTGCTGAGATACCTGAGGCATGAGGAGGAAAATATGGAATTCGTATGCAGTAAATGCGGACATAGGGAGCCTTCAAATACGAGAAAGGCCGCATGTGATTGCGGTGGGCTCTGGAAGCTGGATTTTGAGGCACCGGCATTTGACCCGGAGAAGATAGACCATGATGTATGGGGGATGTTCCGTTATCATGAGTTCATGGCACTTGAGGGCGATACATGGAAGGCTGTCACACTGGGAGAGGGTATGACACCGTGCGTGCGCTTTAATGACAAGGTGTGGCTAAAGATGGATTACTTCATGCCCACACTTTCCTTTAAAGACAGAGGTGCAGCTGTGCTCGTCGCGCATTGCAAGGCCATCGGCGTGGATAAGGTCGTGCAGGATAGCAGCGGAAATGCGGGCAACAGTGTCGCGGCGTATTGCGGGCGCGCTGGCATAGGCTGCGAGATTTATGTGCCTGAGGGTACGTCTGATAAGAAGATACGCATGATAGAGGCGCATGGTGCAGTGGCGCATGTGATACCGGGGGACCGCGATCATTGCGCCGACGTCTGCAGGCAGCGCGTCCTTGATGAGGGCGTCTACTATGCGAACCATGTGTACAACCCGTTCTTTTATGAGGGAACTAAGACGTACATATATGAGGTGCTTGAGCAGCTGCACCGCATACCGTCGCATATTTTCATACCGCTTGGCAATGGCACGCTTTTTATCGGTATCGTTAAGGGGCTTGAAGAGCTCCTCCATAGCGGCATGATAAACGAGATGCCAAAGCTGACAGTGGTACAGAGCGAGCATTGCCAGCCGTTCGTGAAGGCGAGGGAAAAGCACCTCGCTGAGGCAGAGCCCGTTAAGCTCGCGCCGACGCTGGCGGAGGGGATCGCCATCGGTGCACCGATGCGCTCGGCTGAGATCCTGGAATATATGTATAAGTATGAGATTGATGACGTTATCGCACCGGAGGACAAGATACTGCCAGCACGCCGTATGCTTGCAAAGCAGGGCATATACTGCGAGCATACGACGGCGGCGATATATGCTGCTTATGAGCACTATACAGAGCTTCATGAGGAAGAGGGCGATGTGCTGATATCCATGTGCGGTGCTGGATTGAAGTCTGATCATAGCTGATACTGAATATATGATGTAGATTGCGGTAGATCCCACAAAGTCTTATATCGGACTTTGTGGGGTCTACTTTGCTATCATCGTGAGTAATATGCCATCTGCTCTATGAGTTGGACAGGGGGCGGACATGAAGGTATAATGGAAAAGTGTGAGTGATTGCAGGTACCAGAGTGCTCGAGAAATATAGAGCATGGGCGTATGCGTCATAGCTTGTGCCTGAAGTGACTTGAAATCTGTAGCAACATATGGTGAAGGGCTGATAGCGGGTCATGAATGAGCATCCTGGGGCCAGCCCATCGCATGATGCGGCGGATATCTTCACGTCGACTTGGCGCATAGCAGTGCGTCTTACAGAACTTGCAGAATGTCTTTTTTTCCATATGTGGACAGTGAGCAATGCGGCTTTCAGCGTAGTCGGCGAGATCACGGCACGACGGGCATAAGTCTTCTTCGGATTGACGATGATGGTGATGTCCATGGCAGTATATGCGTATGATTTTACGCATGGTTTTCGTTTCTTCATGACGTTTTTCAGCCGTTCTTATAGAATCATTTATCATACACGTTTACCTCCCTTGTGTATTGTAGTATATATAGACGCTTAGGGCGGGAACGATTGTTACAATAGTGCCAGGATTTTTTTAGAAAGGATATAGTTATGTCATTTGAGGCTGCATTCAAAAAGCTTAATACATCGCAGAAAGAAGCCGTTACGTCTACAGAGGGCTTCGTGCGCGTTATCGCGGGTGCGGGCTCTGGCAAGACGAGGGCGCTTACGATGCGCTATGCATATCTCGTGACGCAGCTGGGCATACTGCCGGAGAATATGCTGTGTGTCACGTTCACGAACAAGGCGGCATCTGAGATGAGGGCGCGCATACATAGGCTGACGGGTGACAATGACACCGGCTATATCAATACGTTCCATGGATTCTGTGTCGGTGTCCTGCAGGAGGATTCACATGCGGTGAAGTATCCGAAGCGTTTCCTTGTGCTTGACAACGAAGATATAGATGCCATGCTTGCCGTGATATATGAGGAGCGCGGACTTACTCTGCATGATATGACGTATGGTCAGGCGCACGACATGATCGAGATACGCAAGATATTCAAGGAGCCTGAGTACTACAAGGACATGATAAGGATGTCCCCAGAAAATCTGCTGGAGAAGTACAGGACGGCGACAAAGCCCGCGGACATGATCTTTTACGGATATCTTTATCAGGAAAAGAAATGCTTTGGCCTCGATTATAATGACCTGATCAAATTCACACTTTATATCTTCAAGGAGAACGAAGATATAAAGCTGAAATGGCAGAAGCGACTGGAATATATCATGGTGGATGAGTTCCAGGATATCGATGATCTGCAGGATGAGCTGATGGAGGTGCTCTCTGGGTATCATAAGAATCTTTTCGTAGTGGGCGATCCGGATCAGACGATATACAGCTGGCGTGGCGCGAATGGCAGGTGGCTGCAGGATTTCGATGTGCATCATCCGGGCACGAAGACGATCATGATGATGCAGAATTATCGTTCGACACCGGAGATACTTCGCGCGGCAAATGCCTTGATAGATAAGAATAAGGACAGGATAAAGAAGGAACTGATACCTGTGCTGCCATCGGGTGCGCTGGTCCGGGCAACATTCCTAAAGGATGCAAAGACGTGCGCAAAGGAGGTTGCATCTGAGATAGCAAGACTCCATGAAGCAGGAGAGGCATATAGCTCTATATCGATTCTTTACCGCGCGCATTATGTGACGCAGCCGATAGAGGAGGCACTCATCGAACAGAGTATACCATATGCCATATATAGCGGCCTGCCGTTCTTTTCGCGCAGGGAGATAAAGGACGCGCTCTGCTATCTGCGCTTCCTTGCACTTGAAGATGACTTGTCTCTTAGGCGCATCATCAATGTCCCAAAGCGCAACATCGGGAAGCGGCGTCTTGCTTTTATTGAGGAATATGCCGATAGGCATAAGACCTCACTTTACGAGGCAATGCTCTCATGCCTTGATACGCCTGAGCTGAAGAGCACGGGAGCCAAAGGATTCGTGCGCATGGTAGATGAGCTGCGCGAGAGCATGAAGGGGCATAGCGTTTCGGAGATACTCAGGGGAGTGCTAGATAGGAGCGGATACGAGAGAATGCTCCGCACGGAGGGCAGCCAGGAGCGATTGGATAATCTCGCAGAGCTTCGCCAGTCCATATACGAGTATGAGATGTCTAGCGGTGAGGAGACCACGCTGGAGGCTTATCTCGCACATGCAGCGTTATTCACGAATATGGACGCTTCTCCTGGCAAGGATGAGGTAAAGCTTATGACTGTGCATACGGCGAAGGGACTGGAGTTTCCGACGGTATTCCTCTGCGGCATGAATGAGGGTATATTCCCATCCAGAAAGACCAGGACGATCGAGGCTATGCAGGAGGAGCGCCGCCTGGCCTTCGTCGCCGTCACTCGCGCACAAAAGAGACTGTACCTATGGGGATATGAGGGCGTCAACTTCGATGGGTCATTGCGCTACCCGTCCAGGTTCTTGCTGGACATGGACGACAATGTGAGCTTTTCCCCCGAGCTTCCAGACGATTTGCGCGAGGGCACGGTATCGTATGTGAAGCTTCAAGATGAGCGCATAAAGCTCGGAAATGAGCCGCCGCGCTTTATGGCGGGCACAAGGATACGTCACATGATACTCGGTGATGGCACGATAGACGAAGTGATGGACGGTGCATACCTGATCAGCTTTGATGAGATGGATACGCCGCGCAAGATATCGTTCCGCGTGAAGATAGAAGCAATCACTACAGCCAAATAGCAAAAAACCAGGCTCGGCTGAGCCTGGTTTTTTGTGTATGTGATATTACTTCTTGCTGTGGTTCTTTACGAAGTCCTCTATGCGGCGCATGGCCTCTGCAATCTGGTCTATGCCCGTTGCGTATGAGCAGCGGATATGGCCTTCACCACATGCACCGAAAGCGTTGCCTGGTACGGTCGCTACGTGCTCTGTGCGTATCAGCTCCTCACAGAACTGCTCGGATGTGTACCCCGTGCTCGTGATATCCGGGAATATGTAAAATGCTCCCTTAGGCTCAAAGCATTGCAATCCGATCTTTTTGAAGCTGTCGTATATGAAGCGACGTCTGCTATCGTACTCTGCGACCATCTTGCGCTTGTAGTCCTCACAGTTCTTCAGTGCTTCGATGGCGGCAATCTGTGCGGTGACAGGTGCACAGAGCATGGTGTACTGATGTATCTTCGTCATTGCCGCTATAATGTCCTGATTGCCGAGCACGTATCCTACGCGCCATCCGGTCATCGCATATGCCTTTGAAAAGCCGTTCAAGAGAATGGTACGGTCTTTCATGCCAGGCAGCGCGGCAAAGCATACATGCGGCTCATCGCCATAGGTGAGGTCGCCGTAGATTTCATCTGAGAGCACGACGAGGTCATGCTTTTCTGCAAATTCCGCAATTTTCATGAGGTCGCTGCGCCCCATGATGGCACCGGTCGGATTGTTTGGATATCCAATGAGTAGTGCGCGCGTCTTAGATGTCACATGAGGCTCCAGGTCCTCGGGCGTTATGCGGAAGTCGTTTTCAGGGCGTGCCGCAACGCCGACGGGGACGCCGCCTGCCAGCTTTGCACATGCCTGATATGATACGTAGCACGGCTCGGGTATCAATACTTCATCGCCAGACTCCAGTATTGCGCGCATGGCAAGGTCAAGCGCTTCGCTGACGCCTACGGTTACGAGGCAGTCCGTTTTCGGCTCATAGCTGATACCGTAGCGCGTGCGGTACGCTTTGGCAATCTCTTCGCGAAGCTCCATCATGCCACGATTTGCGGTATACGATGTGTAGCCTTTCTCCAGCCCATATACGCATGATTCGCGTATCGGCCATGGCGTTACGAAGTCAGGCTCACCAACACCCAGTGAGATGACATCCTCCATCTCGGAGGCAATGTCGAAGAAACGCCTTATGCCGGAGGGCGGTATGGACTCAACGGTTTTGTTGATATGAGGTTTGAAATCTCTCATGGCATGATCACCTGTCTGCGATCTTTCTCCTTATCATCAAGAATGACGCCGTCCTTCTTGTATGGCTTGAGCATGAAATGCGTACGTGTTCCCGTGACTTCATCGATGGTCGCAAGCTTCATCGCTACGAAGTTCGCAACATCGTTCAAGGACTTTCCCTCTATGATGACGAGCAGGTCGAAGCTGCCGCTCATCAGGTATACCGTGCGTACTTCGTCAAAGCGCTCTATACGCTCCGCGATAGCATCGAATCCATGCTCTCGCTCTGGTGTGAGATTTACTTCGATGACTGCTGTCACCGTGTCGTCACCGAATTTCTGCCAGTTGATGAGCGTATTGTAGCTCAGAATGATCTTGTCTTTTTCAAGTTTAGAGATGTCGTTCTTTACTTCGTATTCGCTCTTGCCGAGAATGCTCGCCAGTTCGCCGACCGGACGGCGTGCATCCTGCTCGAGGAGCTCGAGAAGTTCACGCATATGTATTCCTCCGTTCTTTTATATGTATGTGTTCACGTGATTGACTAAGTATCATTATATCAGCTTGTAGATGACAATTCAATATATCAGACTTGCGCGACGAATGTATTGCGTTTGCAAATGATATAGACAGGTTTTCGCCGCTCTTAGCCTTGCCCGTGACAACCCTATATGGTAAAATAGATTCATGCTTAGTCGTGGGGAGGGTATTTACGATGATAGTTGATAATGTAAATAATATGGCGCGCAGCCTAAAGGAATACCCAAAGGTCGTACGCAAGGCACTTGAATATCTAAAGAGCCATGATTTCACTGATATGGAAGATGGCCGCTACGATATAGATGGCGATAGGATGTATGCCAGTGTGCAGCATTATAAGACGCGCCGCCTGGCGGATTGCAAGCCAGAGGCGCATCAAAAGTACGTGGATGTCCAATATATAGCGTCTGGGAATGAGCTTTTGGGCTGGTGCCCTTTCAGCCCGGATCTTGTCGTGACAGAAGCGTATGATGAGGAGAAGGACATAGCTTTTTATGAGAGCCTCGTTCCGGACAGCACGATCATCATGTCGAAGGGAAATTTTGCTGTGCTTTATCCAGAGGATGTGCACAGTCCATGCGGTGCGCTCGACGATGATGCACCGGAAGATGTGGTGAAGGTAGTCGTCAAGATTTCAATAGATTTGTTCTGATGCGGCTGGAAAACGCTAGGGACATGATACCGACAAACGGCACCGGTATGGGCGGTGCCGGCTTTTGAAGAAAGGAAAAGAAATGGCAGTAAGAAGGATTTTCGTCGAAAAGAGACAGGGATTTTATGATATACCTGCCCAGCAGATGTGCCAGGATTTTATTGAGAGCTTTCATATGGTCGGGCTCAAGGCGGTAAGGCTCATTACGCGCTATGATATCGAGGGACTGTCTGATGAGGAATATGCCAAGGTACGCGACGTTGTCTTCGCGGAGCCGCCTGTGGATGTTATCTACGAAAACAAGCTGCCTAATTTTCCAAATTCCAGGATGTTTGCGGTGGAGTATCTGCCGGGACAGTATGATGTGACTGCTGATTCGGCGGCGCAGTGCGTGCAGCTTGTGACGCAGAAGGACCGTCCGGTGATACGTACGGCTCGTATCATCGTGCTTGTCGGAGATACGACGAAGGAAGACCTGGAGCGCATAAAGGATTATTGCATAAATAAGGTTGAGAGTCGTGAGGCGTCGCTCGATATACTGGATACGCTTCAGATGCAGGTCGCTATGCCGCCGATGGTGGAGACATTGAAGGGGTTTGGCCTCCTGGATAAAGCCGGATTAGAAGCCTTTTTGAACGAAAAAGGCCTTGCGATGAGCATAGAGGACCTGGAGTTCTGCCAGCAGTATTTTCGCGATACGGAGCATAGGGATCCGACCATCACGGAGATACGCGTTATAGATACGTATTGGTCAGATCATTGCAGGCATACGACATTCACCACGGTACTCGACAGCGCGCAGTTTGCAGAGGGGAAGTACACGCCGGCTTTCAAGAAGGCCTATAAGATGTATCTAGAGGATCGGGAGATCCTTTATCGCGATAAGCCGCGTGACATGACGCTCATGGATATTGCTGTGATTGGTGCGAAGGCGCTGAAAAAGCAGGGGCTGCTCGATGACCTCGATGAGTCTGAGGAGATAAATGCCTGCAGTATCGTCGTGAATGCGGACGTGGGCGGCCATGATGAGAAATGGCTGGTCATGTTCAAGAACGAAACTCATAATCATCCTACGGAAATAGAACCGTTCGGCGGTGCGGCGACGTGCCTCGGAGGGGCTATACGTGATCCGCTTTCCGGCAGGTCGTATGTGTATCAGGCAATGCGCGTGACGGGATCGGGAGATCCGCGCACACCAGTCAGGGACACGCTTCCTGGCAAGCTTCCACAGCGTAAAATCACGCGCGGCGCAGCTGCTGGATATAGCTCATATGGCAATCAGATAGGGCTTGCTACCGGTGAAGTACATGAAGTATATCATCCGGGATATGTCGCGAAGCGCCTGGAGATCGGTGCGGTCGTAGCGGCAGCACCTGCCGAAAATGTAGTGCGCGAAAGGCCGCTTCCGGGAGATGCGGTGCTCCTCGTCGGTGGACGCACTGGACGTGACGGTATCGGCGGCGCAACTGGCTCATCGAAGGAGCATACGGAGGATTCGATCAATGAATGCGGCTCCGAGGTGCAGAAAGGTAACCCGCCGACAGAGCGTAAGCTGCAGCGTCTTTTCCGTAATCCATCGGTTAGCCGTATGATAAAGCGCTGCAACGACTTTGGCGCTGGTGGTGTGGCAGTAGCCATAGGTGAGCTTGCACCAGGACTGCATATCAATCTGGATGCCGTAAAGAAGAAGTATGAAGGACTTGACGGCACAGAGCTTGCGATTTCCGAGTCGCAGGAGCGCATGGCTGTCGTCGTGTCTCCAGAGAATGTTGAAGCATTCATGGATGCGGCCGACAAGGAGAACCTCGAGACATCTAAAGTAGCGGTCGTGACAGATGATGCGCGGCTTGTGATGGAGTGGCGCGGACGTGAGATCGTGCGCATGACGCGTGCCTTCCTGGATACGAACGGCGTGCGTCAGCATGCAGATGCGTATGTGGCGGCTCCTGATGAGCATGCAAGCTACCTGCATCAGGTTCCAGAATGCGTGAAGGCCGCGGGGCACAGCCTGGAGAAAGCATGGCTTGACAATATGTCACAGCTCAACGTGTGCAGCCAGAAAGGGCTCTCTGAGCGCTTCGACTCAACGATAGGCGGCAATTCGGTATTGATGCCTTTTGGCGGCAGTATGCAGCTGACACCTGCCGAGGGCATGGCGGCACTGCTGCCTGTTCATGGTGCCAAGACGCATACGGCAACGGCCATGACGTTCGGCCTGGATCCGTACTTCATGTCGTGGAGTCCATTTCACGGTGCCGTATATGCTGTCGTTGATGCTGCGGCGAAGATGGTCGCACTCGGCGGACAGGCAGATCGCATACGCCTGACATTCCAGGAGTATTTCGAGAGCCTCGGTAAGGAGCCTGCGAAGTGGGGCAAGCCGTTTGCAGCACTCCTTGGTGCACTCTACGCACAGCATATGATGAAGATACCGGCGATAGGCGGCAAGGATTCTATGTCTGGTACTTTTGAGGATTTGACGGTGCCACCGACGCTTGCGGCATTTGCCGTAGATGTTGTGGACGCGGATAAGGTCATTTCTCCGGAGTTCAAGTCCCCGGGGAGCAAGGTCTATGTGATACCTGCACCACACGACAGCTTTGATTTGCCGGCGTTCCAGAGGCTGAACATGAACTTCCAGAAGGTCGGCAAGCTGATTTCTGAGAAGAAGGTATTATCTGCCTCGACCGTTGGCATCGGTGGTATCGCGGCGGCGGTGTCTAAGATGGCACTCGGAAACAATATAGGGTTCACGTTTGAGACGATTCCTGACAGGGAGAAGCTCTATGCGCCAGCCTATGGAACGCTTATCATAGAGGTCGTAGATACGGCAGACCTTTCAGAGGCATTGGAGGGTACCGGGTTCTATGAGCTGGGGCATACGATGGCCGCACCGAGTATGGTGTGCGGGCAGATGGTAGCAACGCTGAAGGAAGTGCGCGAAGCGTACACTAAGCCGCTGGAAAAGATATTCCCGACCTGCGTCAAGACGAGCAGCAGATTGCGCGCTACGTATATGCCATATACAGAGGGTCCAAAGACGGTTGCAGCAGCAAAGATCGCGAAGCCGCATGTATTCATACCGGTGTTCCCAGGGACGAACTGCGAGTATGATTCGGCACGTGCATTCGAGCGTGCAGGTGGCGAAACAGAGACGGTTATAGTGAGAAATCTCACGCCGACCGCTATAGAGGAAACAGTAGATGCCCTCGTGAAGGGGATAAACCGTTCGCAGATACTGATGCTGCCTGGAGGCTTCAGCGGCGCGGATGAGCCAGATGGATCAGGCAAGTTCATCGCGGCGATGTTCAGGAATCCGCGTATAGAGGAAGCCATTATGCACCTCTTGTACAGGCATGATGGGCTGATACTCGGTATATGCAATGGCTTCCAGGCACTCATAAAGCTTGGACTGGTACCGTATGGAGAAATCCGTCCGCTGAGTCTGGAGGATCCAACGCTCACGTATAATACACTTGGTCGTCACGTGTCGACGATGGTGCGCACGAAGATCGTATCGAATCTCTCCCCGTGGCTTGCAGGCTGCAATGTCGGAGATGAACATATGATCGCGGTATCTCACGGTGAGGGCCGCTTCGTCGCAGATAAGAACCTCATAGCAAAGCTGAGGATGAGGGGACAGATTGCGACGCAGTATGTCGATGGGAATGGCAAGGCGACCACGCTGCTGCCAGATAACCCGAATGGATCTGTCGAGGCGGTAGAGGGCATAACGAGTCCTGATGGACGTGTGCTCGGCAAGATGGGACATTCGGAGCGCATAGGTGAAAACGTAGGCCGCAATATTCCTGGAAGCAAAGATCAGCATATATTTGAATCGGGAATTGCGTATTATGCATGATAGTCATATGCAGACGGTGGCATCACGCTAGCCGGATGCAAAAAATAAGGGGCGCAGGGTCATCCTGCGCCTTTAATGACGAAAGGAGCCTGAGCAAAATAGATTTCAAGGCTATAGAACTCAAAGATAAGCCTGTATTCGATAAGGCATGCAGAGCTAGGAGATACGAGAATTCACATTACAACTTCACGAATTGGTATATGTGGAGGAATGCTTTTGATATACGCTGGGCAATGGGCGGCGATGTCCTTTATGAGCTGGCTGATATGGATGGCAGGCTGACGGCGCTCCAGCCACTGGGCAAAAGGGAGGATATGCAGCAAGCGATAGGTGCCTTGCAGGCATATTTCAAGGAGCATGGCGCGCCGCTTCGTTTTTTTGGTGTAGATGAGGAGATGAAGGATGAGCTTTTGCGATATAGCAAAGATGTCAAGATAGAGGATTTTCGCGATGGATATGACTATGTATATGACGCGGAAAAGCTGCGCACACTTTCTGGACGAAAATATCATGGTAAGAAGAACCATCTGAACGCATTTTGCAAGAATTATCCGCAGGCAGAGTATATGCCTATAACGGCTGACATTGCGCCGGCCTGCATAGAGAACATACATGAATGGTATAAGGTTCGCCATGAGGACATGCCAGATAATAAGTACCTTACGATGGAGAAAGATGCGGCCATAAGCGTCCTGGAGAATTTTGACGCATTCCAGGTAAAGGGAGGAGCCATATTCCTGGATGGGAGGGTCGTTGCGTGCACGTTTGGCGAGCAGCTCAATGACGATACGGCTGTCATACATATAGAAAAAGCCGACCCGTTCGTGCGCGGCGCCTATACGGCAATAAACCAGATGTTCGTAGAGCACGAGTGGGGCGGCATGAAGTACATCAACCGCGAGGAGGATATGGGACTGCCGGGGCTCAGGAGAGCCAAGGAGTCATATAAGCCCGTCATGATGGTGAAAAAATATAATGCAGTGCTGGCATAAAACCTGCACTGCATTCGGATATGGGGTAATCAGCCCCAGAAATTCATGACGACGATACCGCAGAAAATCGCTACTGCAGCCGCAATGGACACGAGACTGATGCGGTCGAACCATTTGTTTATGCTTTCTTTGAAGCTGCCATGACGATGCATGTAGGTGAGTGAAAGCGATACGACCAGGAGCGAGTACATGGCGCGATAATATATGTTGAAAGATGCCCACCCAAAGAACAGGACGCCGAACGTAAATGCAATCACAACCAAGAGAAGTATATCCCTGCCCGGTTTCTTGCGGTTCTTCGACTCCGTTTCAGGGTCATCGTGATGTATATTCCTTATGATTTTTCTGCTCTGCTTTGCCAAGAAGATTCACCATTCCTTCATAAAACATTTTTGTATACAGTAACATATACCCTGCCATTATATCATATTTCACATTATTTTGCGACAACCTGGTCTCTTGCGTGGTAAATTTCTTTTTGTTAGAATAATGTTTGTGTACAGTGGACTATGGTGCAATCTACAAAAATGGCAGGACAAAAATGTTTTATGGCGAAGTGTAAACTATAAAGTGTAAAACTGTAAAGTTTCGTGAAAGGAAGGACCGTAATATGATCAGGGCGAACAGAGATCGAAGGAAGCTGTTAGGCTATTATCATAAATATATAGAGCATGATGAACTCGATACGAACGTGCACCCGTGGGTGGCTGAGTCGTGGAGGCGCAGCCGCAGGCTGGGAGTGAAGCCGGACGTATTGTCTTTGAAGCGCAGGCTGGGACAGGATGAGTATGCGGAGCGCATAAGCATGAATGCCCTTGCTATAGAGTATCTGCGCGATATGACCGATGGGCTGGATGAGTTTCTGAGCAAGTATACGCTGTGCATGCTCCTCGTGGATCGGGATGGTGCCGTGCTGGAGAATTTTGGCGCATCATATTCTGATCACGCACAGCTTGTCGGCAAATATGTCGGAGAGGAAGATATCGGGACGTCATCCGTGTCTATCGTGATGGAGCACCATGCGCCGTTTGTGGTATTCGGACCTGAGATGTGGGTAGAGGAATGCCAGAGCGGTGATGCATGCAGCGTCCCCGTGATGCATGGTGGTAAATTGCGCTATGTGGTGACGATATCATCGCGCAAAAGGGATCAGAGCCTGCATCCTGATGCGCTTTACGCAGAGGCTCTGACTATCGGCCGGGCACTGGAGCGTTATTTGCAGTCCGCAGTCGTGCGTGATACCGCGGCCGAGCTATTGGATTCTTCGCCTTTTGCTGTATATAACGTACTTCCGGATGGTACTGTGAACTATGCGAACCGCCTCGGTCTGGAGCGGCTTTCAGCGAATGATGGCGATGTGAGCAGCATAGACGGCAGCACCAATGGCCTTAACCTCAGCAAACATCTCCTCAACTATAAGCATACGCCAATATACAGGGGCTTTGACGGGCATAAATGCGTGAACCAGGAATCTACGTGGATAACGCGTGCACGCACGTACGAGGATGTTACGACGGTCATACCACGCGTCGGGAATGCGGGCGTCGTAAAGAGCGTATCTGTGATTTCTATGCCGATGAAGGATCTGCGCTCGCTTGTCGCACATGCGGCAGATTACACTGCCAAGTATACACTTTCATCGATGGTGGGCTCTGGAGAGACATTTGATACGATGATAGAAAAGGCGGAAAATGCGGCAAGGCGCAACGGTAATGTATTGATATATGGAGAGCCGGGGACCGGCAAGCAGCGTCTTGCACATGGCATACATAATGCAAGCCCGTTCCAGGATGGCCCTTTCATCGCACTGCGCTGTACAGACGTCGCACCAGATGTGCTGAGCCGTGAACTCTTCGGCAGTGCATCAGAGAACGGGACACATCAGGGCAAGATTGAGCTGGCTGCAGGCGGCAGGATATTCCTCGACGAGATCGACAAGCTGCCACTAGCGCTGCAAGATAAGCTATATGAGACACTTTCTACGGGAAAACTCCAGCGTATCGGTGAGGATATCTATCGCAATGTGGACGTCAATGTCATTGCTGCGAGTGATACAGACTTGAAAAAGCTTGTCGCGAGGGGAATATTCAGCCGTGACCTCTATAGGCTGATTGCCCAGAATGTGATCCTTGTACCGCCGCTTAGGCGTCGCAAGGAGGATTTGCGGCTCGTTGCGGAGAACATTCTTTCAGATATAGCCGCACAGCACCATGAAGAGGCGCGTAAGCTGACGGATGATGCTGTCGAGAAACTCAAGTCGTATGATTGGCCTGGAAATATCAAGGAACTACAGAGGGTGATGGAACGCGCACAGCTCGGTTCATCCGATCCGTACATCCATGCAGATGATGTGGATATACTCGGGAGAATGCCTGAAAAGAGGCTGTGGAAGGACAACAAGGAGGCGTTCCTGAAGGTGTGGCGCGCGCATGGAGGTAATGTGAGCCATACGGCGGCGGCGCTTGAGGTCAGCCGCGTCACGGTGTACAGATATCTGAAGAAATACGGCCTGATGGAGTAATGAACGCTATGTGGAAGGGGAGCATTGATTGAGACTCAGGAGGAAGCCTTGGATAGATGAGGCTATACATGATTTTGATGATTTCGTATTTCCGTTGGATGCACCTGCAACAGAGGAAGAGAAGGGACATTGGCGAGAAATATTCGGGCGTGATGCGCCGCTTGCCGTCGAGCTGGGTACAGGCAAGGGAGACTTCATCTCACAGCTGGCAGAGCGTGAGCCGGAGACGAATTTCATCGGAATAGAGGCGCAGCAGGGCGTTATTTATTGCGCGGCAAAGAAGGTGCGTGAGCGCGAACTGCCGAATGTAAAGCTGCTGGTGTTCGATATAAGGAACATAGCGGATATTTTTGCGCCGGGAGAGGTTTCGAGGCTGTATATCAATTTCTGCGATCCATGGCCTAAGAAACGCCATTATAAGCGCCGTCTTACATACAGGGACTTCCTCGCACTTTATGCCAGAATACTCGTGCCAGGTGGCAGGCTGTATTTCAAGACGGATAACCGCGGGCTTTTTGATTTCTCGCTTGAAGAATTTGCTGCGGCAGGGCTTGGCGTGGAGAATGTCAGCTATGATCTTCATGCTGAGGGAGATCCGGAGAATATCGAGACGGAATATGAACGGAAATTCAGTGCAAAGGGAGAAAAGATCAATCGTTGCACCGTTATTTTCCCATGATGGGGAGGAGTAGCCTGATGGCTGATGCCGCTGAAAAGGCTGTTAAGAAGAAATTCTGGTCGAGCGATCAGGAGGCAATGGTATTCCTGCTGCTGATACTGATCGTGATAGGCACAGTGAACGTTTTTTCTGCGAGCTTCGTGCTGTCCGAGATGGATTATGGAACGCCATATCATTTTCTTGGAAGGCACGGCGTGAATCTCGTTGTCGGGATCTGTTGCTTTATAGGATGTGCGTCATTTGATTATCACAAATGGCGCCATTTCATGCCGCTTATCCTTATTATTACGGTGGCCATGCTCATCCTTGTGCTTTTCATCGGAGTCAGTGTCAACGGCGCGAAGAGATGGCTGTTTTTCATACAGCCTGCAGAGGTCGCAAAGCTCGTGTCGACCATGATCATAGCGGCTTATATTTCATCGAGATTGCAGGCACGTCGAGGCGTGAATATCTTTAATCGGCAAATTTTCATCATAGGTATTATTGCTGTACTCATAGAGCTTGAGCCTGATGCCGGAACGATGGCGATAGTGATCGGTATTCCTCTGATGATGATGATGATAGGTGGGCTTAGCGGCAAAAAGATAGCGGCGCTGTTCCTCCTGATGGCTATCGGCTTCGTGGGGATTGTGCACCTTCAGGCTTACCGTATTGCACGTATGTCGGTGCTGCTTGATCCATGGGCAGATGCGCAGAATATAGGCTATCAGACGGTGAGAGCTATATCTGCGATAGGCTCAGGCGGAATGTTCGGCATGGGCATAGGACGCGGCGTATCGAAATACGATTACCTGCCAGAAGCTCATACGGACTTTGCATTTGCCGTTTTCGGACAGGAGACGGGATTCATAGGCGTTTTGATACTGCTGGGCGTATATTCACTTTTCCTCATATATGGCGTGCGCATAGCGTCTAAGGCCAGAGATCTATACGGTGAGATACTGGGAATCGGGCTGGTGCAGCTTATCGGAGTGCAGGCCGCGGTCAATCTCCTTATGGTTTGTGGTCTGGCACCGGTCGTCGGAGTGCCGCTGCCGTTCATCAGCTATGGCGGTACATCGCTCGTCATATCGCTTGCAGCGTGCGGGATATTGTTCAATATCGGTTCGCAAAGCTCCAGATGGAGGCGGCTCAAGGCTCTGCATGATCATCGTATAAAGGTGAGGAATGACGACAGGGAAGAACGCAGGAAAAGGCTTCATCTCGTCAAATAATCTCATCATGTATTCATGATACACCTATTATCTTTTCGGCGGAAATGACGATATATCTGGTAAGAAGGAGAAATCCTTTTATCACTATATCCCAAGGATGAGAGAGGGTGAGGGTCATGATGGATCGGATTGAGAAGATATCGCCTTCAAAGGCGTCGGATTTTGACTCGAAGCGTTCGTTCCACGACAGGAACGATGCGAATGATCAGGTCACGTTTGCAGCTATGCTCAGGCGTGTCCCGAAGCGCGGCGGCTCAATGCCGCGAGAGGCGTATGACATCAGCATAGAGCGCGCAACACAGTCGCTGTTCTATGAGGATGGTACTGCTGTGAGGGAGCTCGAGAGGAGGCTGCGTGCCATTTGATGAGCGATGAGGAATATATGCGTGTGGCTTTGAAAGAAGCCGAGACGGCCGCGCTTGCGGGAGAGATCCCGATAGGCGCGGCTGTCGTGTTTGATGGAGAAATCATAGCGCGAGGGCATAATATCAGAGAATGTGAGCTTGACCCTACGGGACATGCCGAGATCGTTGCGATACGGCTGGCTGCAGAGAGGCTTAGAAGGTGGCGGCTTGATGGCTGTACGCTGTACGTGACGGTCGAACCATGCCCTATGTGCGCGGGGGCGCTTGTGATGTCGCGCATAGCGAGGCTTGTATACGGGGTATATGACAGCCGTGCAGGCGCGTGCGGGTCGCTTTTCGATATCGTTGAGAATCCTAAGCTCAACCACCGTGTAGAGGTGCGTGCAGGCGTGCTCGAGGACGAATGCCGCAAGATGATGAAGCGCTTCTTTGAAACGAGGCGACACGTCAAGGACGATGGAAATGAAACATAAAGGGTGAATCGGATGCTTCTTAAAGATAAGAGAGTAGCTTTCATGGCGAGCTTCAGGGCGTTTCGGGCGGGCAGGCTCGATATGCTGCATGGCTCTGTCTGGGATAAGCTGCTCATATTTGTGTTGCCCTTGGCTTTTGCAGGTATGCTTCAGCAGCTTTACAATGCGGCTGATGTGATGGTGCTCGGGAGGTTTGAAGGAGAAACGGCGATGGCGGCAGCGGGAAGCAGTACGCCGTTTGTGAGCCTGCTCGTGAATCTCTTCCTCGGATTGTCACTTGGTGCCAATGTTGTGACGGCACAGTTCCTCGGAGCCAAGAAGGACGAATCTGTACGTAAAGCCGTGAATGCCGCCATGGGGTTGGCATTCGCTTCGGGAATTTTCCTGCTGATGCTGGGAGAGGGTGTGTCGGAGCTAGCGGTACATATCCTTGAGGTGCCGCCTGAAGCAGAGTCCGATGCCCTGATGTACTTGCGCGTCTATCTGCTGGGTTTGCCTGGCATCGGACTATATAACTTTACGGCGGCGATATACAGGAGCTGCGGTGATACGAAAACCCCACTTTATGCTTTGGCCATATCAAGCGCGATGAATGTCGTGCTCGATATCGGCGCGGCATATGTGGGATTCGGCGTGGCAGGCGTAGCGGCTGCGACAACGATATCCATGACGGTGAGTGCGCTGCTGCTTCTCGCAGGGCTTATGCGTAGGACTGATTCGCTCCGTGTGAGACTTAGCATGATGACGCTGAACAGAGAGCATACCGGCAGGATGATAAGGATCGGCATGCCGGCCGCCGTGCAGGGGATGGTATTTTCCATATCCAATCTGTGCGTGCAGTCTGCGATAAACAGCCTCGGTACGGACGCGATGGCAGCAAGTGCGGCATGCTTCGTCATAGAGGCGAATATATGCTGCTTCATAAATGGCTTTGCGCAAGGTGCGACCACGTTCATAGGTCAGAACTATGGCGCAGGCAAGCTGTTTCGGTGCAGGTTCATTGCCCGCATGACGGTGCTGCAGTCATCATGCTTTGTCCTCATGATGAGCATAGCGGCATATGTGTCTGGAGAGTGGCTCATCGGATGGTTCACGGAAAGCAGTGATGTGATATCTCTTGGGATGGTACGCCTTGAATATGTGGCGATCCCGGAGGTCGTCAACTGCGTGCTTGAGACGTTATCTGCTTCGCTTCGTGGATATGGACTTTCCTTACCGCCCGCATTGCTTGCATTATTCGGAGTCTGCGGTGTACGCCTCGCATGGGTTTATATCGCGTTCCCCGTTTTTAGGGACTTCGCATTTCTCATGCTATGCTATCCCATTAGCTGGGTTGTGACGGCCATGCTGATCTTGCTCGCGTACGAGTTCTTCATACGTCACCTTCCAAATAAGGCAGAGGTTTTGTAATGCATTTTATCTCAATGTTCCTTGAATTTAGCACGTATCAGCTCCTCTAAACCTTGTTCAAAAGATTTGTCATCTTCGTGGGATCGCTTATGAGAGCCATGCCTGCGGCGTATATGTGATGCACCATGATGCAGGCTCTGGAACTCTTGCGCGTACCACCAGCCGTCCTGGTGTATGGGACAGCAGCCCTTTGCCAGGAGTATCGTGGCGAGTCCAAAATCCTGCGTGATCACGATATCCCCCTTGTGGCAGCAGTTCACGATCATCCAGTCAGCAGCGTTCTTCCCACGCGGTACGTGAATGACCTGTCCGTATCCAGAGGCTATCTCATGTGCATCGTCGCACAGCAGGATAACGGGTATCGAGTAGCGTGCGGCAAGCTTCTCTGTCTGACGTATGACGGGGCAGCCATCGGCATCTATGATAATCTTGTGGATACCTTTCCATTCCTTCGGGCTGTGCACTAATATGGCAGCTTGCGGAGCTGGGAGATCTTCAGGTGCTTCCTTCCATGAGGATACGAAAGCCGAGAGCTTGTCATCTGATATACAGGCATCGGGATGGGATACGTATCTCTTTGCAGCTTTCAGGCGATGGAGAACCAGATGAAATACATCCTGCCACCTCGATATATTGCGCTTATGTATGGTTAGCGGTGTGCTGCCAAGGAAGCAATCGAACTCTGACTTCGTATCTTGAGGCTCGCGCTCTGCCATCATATGACGCAGATATGCTTCTATGACCGGGTACGGATGCGGCGCAGCAGGATTAGCGTCAAGGTCTTTGAGGAAATCTATTGTCCGCATGTTCAAAGGAGCATAGCGTATCGCCTCTGGATCTGATATATAGTCGAACGGTAAATATTTCCGGAAAAGGGAAGCAGAGAAGCGCATCATGCCTTCAGATGAGAAGGCTGCGATATTGAGTAGCAAGTAATAGCCTGACGCATAAAGGACATATGGCAAGGGCGTTAAGCCGTCCATCTCCGTATCACTCATTACGGGGGCACATTCGTATAGGCAACCTGCAGCACGTGCGAAAAGCTCGGCATCAGACTTTACGAGGAATCGCGCTTCGCCTTGAGCACAGGTCACTGTATATGGATAGTTCATCATATTCCCCCCTTCCTATATGTAAAATATTCTTCGGATGAGGAGAATCTTCCTGCTCTACAATATAAGAGGAATATAAAAGAGGATCGACCCCTCTATGCTATCGGGGAGATCCTCTTTGGTGTGCGTATGATTATTTCAGTATATGTTTTCCACCGTAGTATCTAGGCTGCCAGTAGGAGTCAGACAGATGATCTATGCGTACTCCACGGCTGGAGCTTGCGTGTATGAATTCATCCTTGCCGAGATATATGCCGCAGTGTGAGGCGCCCGGCTCGTATGTGGTGAAAAATACGAGGTCTCCAGGCTCCAACTCCTTCTTCGTCCGCGTATTCTTACCCAGCTTATACTGCTCATCTGCCGTGCGCGGTATGTAAAGACCGTTCTGGCGGAACACATATTGCAGGTATCCCGAGCAGTCGAATGCCTTTGGCGTAGACCCTCCAAACTTATATGGAGTCCCTATGTAGCTTTTTGCTGTGGATATGATATCCGTTGCCTTGTTCCTGGAGAGGAATGGCTCACTTTCCAGGACTGAACGACCCTGTGGCAGGGTTTGATGCCGCCCTATCTGTGAAGATGAGGTATCCGTCTTCTTGGGCGGCTTTACGTCGGTGCCCCATTTACGCTTTTGGGCACCCTTCAATGCGTTCCACGTAGCACGATCGACCATACCGGTAGGCTTCAGCTTGTTGTCCTTTTGAAATGTCTTTACAGCCTTCTGCGTTTTTGTATCAAAGATACCATCTGGATTATCTTGCAGGTACCCATGATCCTTCAACTGCCTCTGCAGCAGCATCACGTCATGTCCGTGGGAGTTCAGCCCGAGTATCGGAGCAGCTGATGCACTGCCGGAGAGCAGGCAGCCTGCGGCCATCATGAATGCGATACCGCGCACATGCCGTTTGATGAATTTCCTGATTCTCATTGGGATTGCCTTCCTTCATTTTTCAAGAACGTGATCGAGCCCCTGACTCATGAGCTTGACCACATGATCATCATCGAGTGAATAGAAATATTCCTTGCCTCGCCTTTCAAATTTCACGAGGCGTGCATTCCTGAGCACGCGAAGCTGATGTGATATGGCGGATTGCTCCATCCTAAGGGTTTCCGCTATATCGCAAACGCACAGCTCTTCTTCGCGGTACAGGAGGGCAAGTATCTTTATCCGCGTCTGGTCGCCAAGTGTCTTGAAGATTTCCGCCAGATGCATGACCGTCTCGTTGTCCAGTTGATGCAGCCGTGCGTGTGCAAGTTTTTCAGGATGTATGTGGTGCACTTCGCATACGTCGCATTCTGTCTGTTGCATATTGACTCACCTTTCTGATATACTGATTATTATTTTATCGCAATTCTCAGTGGTTGAAAAGGGTAAAGTTATCCACAAAAACGACGAATATTGGGGTAAAAAGGTGGATAATGCTGTGGATAACGATGATTTTATCCACAAAAATCCCATGAGATGGCATGTGGAAAAGTGGATAAGTCTTATCCACAACTGTGGATAAATCGTGATTTTTGATGATAACAGA
>OMZT01000080.1 GCA_900315615.1 uncultured Veillonellaceae bacterium
CTTACGGATTATCCTGAGGGAAAGACTGAATATGTGCAGGCTGATAATAATCCAGAGCATGGTGGCAGCAGGTTCGTACCATTTTCTCGTGTGTTCTACATCGAGCAGGAGGATTTCATGGAGGAGCCGCCTAAGAAGTACTTCCGCCTGAAGCCGGGTGGAGAGGTACGCTTGAAGCATGCATACATCATCAAATGTGAAGAGGTCATCAAGGATGCAGATGGCAATGTGGTAGAGCTGCACTGCACGCATGATCCTGACTCCAAGACGGGCGGCCCTACAGCGAACCGCAAGGTAAAGGGTACTCTGCACTGGGTGGCAGCAGACACGGCGCTTGATGCAGAGGTCAGGATTTACGATACACTTCTTCGTACAGATGAGAATGGAAATTTGCCAGATGATTTCATGCAGGCATTGAACCCTGATTCACTTGAAGTACTGCCGCACGTGAAGGTGGAGCCATCACTACTCCATTCTGCTGCGGGGACGGCGTATCAGTTCCTGCGCGAGGGATACTTTGTGACAGATCCCGATACGACGCCAGACCATCTTGTGTTCAATAAGATCGTCGGACTGCGCGACTCATGGGCTAAGGCAAAGAAGAAGGGATGATCATGTCTAAGATACCAAAAAATCTTTCGGACAAAGATATGCTGAAGGACTATGTTGAGGAAAAAAGCCTCGAAGAACAGTTTATGGAAAAGGAAGCTCAAAGCAGGAAAAAGGATAAGTCCGATGATTTTATACCCGCTGTGTCATATCTTACGCCTGATATAGTTCGTGAGCTGGCGGGACAGCTTATGACATTGAAGATGCAGCTTGCTCAGGAGGGTGTAGAGCACTATAAGATGAAGATACGCAGGGATGGCCACGATATCATACTGTCACCTGCTATACCTAAGATGAAGTAAGCTTTTGATCTACATCGTATAATGCTTCGGCATTCATATAAACGTTCATATATCTGATATTTCTGCATAGGGGGGATTCGATGGAGACGAGCACTATTGTTGCAATAGTCATATTTGTTGCAGCATACGCATTGATCATTTCCGAAAAAGTACATCGTACGATTGTCGGTATATGTGGCGCATCATTGATGATTCTTTTTGGTATATTAACCCAGGAGGAAGCGATATCATATATCGATTTCAATACATTGGGATTGCTTATCGGTATGATGATCACAGTCAATATCACGAGTGAGACCGGCCTGTTCAACTTCCTTGCGATATGGGCGGCTAAAAAGGTGAAGGGGCGCCCCGTAGCACTTCTCTTGGCACTTGCAGCTATAACAGCTGCCTGTTCCGGACTTCTGGATAATGTCACGACGGTGCTGCTTACGGTCCCGATAACATTCAGTATCACGGCTCAGCTGAAGGTGGATGTCACACCGTATCTTATAGCACAGATATTGGCGTCTAACATCGGAGGTACCGCTACACTTATCGGTGACCCGCCGAATATCATGATAGGTAGTGCCGTTGGGCTTACTTTCGTAGATTTTCTGAAGAATGTAGCACCGGTATGCTTCATCGTGTTTTTTGCTATAGAGTTCCTCATCATTGCTATATACCATAAAGGACTCCATACATCTGATGAGCTTCGCGAGAAGGTGCTGAGTCTCGATGCAAAGAGTCAGATATCAGATCCTGTTCTTTTGAAAAAATGCTTGTTCGTTCTTTTCATCGTTATCACGCTGTTTGTGCTTCATGCGCGCCTTGGGTTGCAGACGGCTACGGCAGCTCTGACGGGTGCAGGCTTATTGCTGCTTTTGAGCTATCATCGCAAAGAGAACATGATTGCGAAGATGCTTTCAAAAGTAGAGTGGCTCGCCATATTCTTCTTTGCTGGTTTATTTGTCCTTGTTGGTGCATTAGTGAAGACTGGTGTCATAACGATGCTTGCAAAAGAAGCTATGGCGATAACGCAGGGCAGTCTGTTCGCTACATCGATGCTCGTGATGTGGATGAGCGCTATAGCATCCGCATTTATAGATAATATACCATTTGTGGCGACATTGATTCCGTTGATACAGGATATGGGTGCCATGGGAATGGATAATCTGACGCCTGTATGGTGGTCGCTTTCATTGGGAGCATGCCTCGGTGGAAATGGTACGCTGATAGGCGCAAGTGCCAACGTTGTCGTGGCATCACTTGCAGCCAAGCACGGGCGTGAAATGTCCTTCATCGGATTCATGAAGGTAGGATTCCCGCTTATGCTCCTTTCGATTTTGATATCGTGCATATATGTATATCTGAGATATCTGCTTTAATAGGGCATAGCATTCATA
>OMZT01000052.1 GCA_900315615.1 uncultured Veillonellaceae bacterium
AGAAAATGGTACGAACCTGCTGCCACCATGCTCTGGATTATTATCAGCCTGCACATATTCAGTCTTTCCCTCAGGATAATCCGTAAGGACAACCTTAAGCGGATGCAGTACAGCCATCACCCTATCGGCATTATGATTCAGCTCATCGCGAACCGAATGCTCGAGCATCGCTATATCTACAAGGCTGTCCGCCTTAGCCACTCCTATATCCGCACAAAAGCTACGTATTGCGGCAGCTGGATAGCCGCGGCGGCGCATTCCAGAGATCGTAGGCATACGTGGATCATCCCATCCGGATACCTTCCCATCCTCCACAAGCTTCCTGAGCTTTCTCTTGCTGGTAACAGTATCGGTTAGATTCAACCTTGCAAACTCTATCTGACGTGGACGCTCACCCGGCTTGAATCCCAACGAATCCAGCAGCCAGTCATAAAATGACCTGTGCTCCTCAAATTCAAGCGTGCAAAGCGAATGCGTGATACCCTCAATAGCATCCGAAAGAGGATGAGCAAAGTCATACATCGGGTAGATGCACCACTTGTCGCCGGTACGATGATGCGTCGCATGAGCTATCCTATAAATAACAGTATCACGCATAACGAGGTTCGGTGAGGACATATCGATCTTTGCCCGCAGAACCTTAGCACCATCAGGGAATTCTCCCGCTTTCATACGAGAGAACAAATCCAGGTTCTCATCAATGCTGCGATTCCTGTATGGGCTTTCCTTGCCCGGCTCCGTCAGTGTGCCACGATACTCCCTGATCTCGTCCGCAGAAAGGTCATCAACATATGCAAGGCCTTTCTTTATGAGCTGCACGGCGTAATCATACAGCTGATCGAAATAGTCTGAGGCATAATGAACCTCGGCCCATTTATACCCGATCCATTTCACATCCGCCATGATGGAATCTACATACTCTGTATCTTCCTTTACCGGATTAGTGTCATCAAAGCGCAGATTACATTTACCGTTATATTTCTGTGCTGTACCGAAGTTCAGGCATATCGACTTCGCATGTCCTACATGCAGGTACCCATTCGGTTCAGGTGGAAATCTAGTATATATACCGCTCGTGTATTTACCTTCCTTCAGGTCATCATCTATGATCTGCCATATAAAATTAGATACCGATTTATTTTCTTCCATGCCAAATCCCTCCAGATATGATTTAACTTATATATTATATAACATTTTCACTAAATAGTCGACAGTAAAACACTTTTCTGACTACTTAATGCAATAAAAAAGGGCATGTCATGCCATGCATCTATATGCCTCCATGCCAGGTCCTATATTCGCCATGTCGTATTGTATGGCATCGCACGATATGCCATCAAAAATCAGCGCTATCTTCCTCCATCAGCTTCTTTCTTATATATGCCTGCATACGTTCTACGCCAGGCTTTAAAACATCACTATGTGGGAGATTATCGAGTATTATCCGTACATAGCCCCTATCAACCACGCGCTGCAGCGTCCATGCGTAGTTGATATCGTAAACCCACATGAGCCGCACGAGCTTGCGGTCATCCTGTGTACGTATCAGCCTATAGTCGCACTGCTCACCGCGTGTAAACTGCTCAAGAAAATTCTCACTGAATCCCGCTGTCCTAAGCTTTGTCTGACTGAATGTGACTACGTTCTCTTTACCTGAAGGCGCTATATAAGGTGCCAGCACACGATATATATCGAGCTTATCTGCGTCACGTATCATCTTGGCAAACGTGAGATATTTTCTGTTGGACGTCTCTTCTATCTCTTTCTTATTATGGTTATATATGGCAAAGCGTAGAAGCGAATACTCGCCCGCTGGAAGTTCATGAAAGAAAGGCAGCTCATCCATAGATTCTAGCGCCAGGAGAGCATGATCCTCTGATTCTGCATCTACGAAGGTCTTGTACAATGTGAACTGACGGAATCTGCCAACATCATGAAATAATCCCATGCACTCGGCGATAGCTATATCGTGACTCGAAAGCTCGAGGTGACGCGCAAGCTCACGACAGTTTGCTGTGACATATCCGGTATGCACCTCTTTAACGCGTATCGCACGCTGTATCTCTGCGTCATCTGTGTAGAAGGTACGTATATAGTCGTTCATCCATGCATGCATCTTTGGCAGCATTTCCTCTATCGTCTTCATCGCGCATTCCCTTTCCTATCAAAAAAACCGCTCCTCCCGGAGCGGCTGTAATGTCTGGTGACGCCAATGGGATTCGAACCCATGAAGCCGCCGTGAAAGGGCGGTGTCTTAACCACTTGACCATGGCGCCATATCGTTCTCAGCACCGACAGCATATATTATACTTCAAAAAGCCTCTGATTGCAAGGATTTTTTTCAATGCTTCAAAGCCCTTCTGTAGTATTTCCTATCATGCAGCCTTATAGGCTTATGTCCCCTGAGATACCACAGTCTGGATGTATTATGATACTCCATGAGCAGTGGCATAAGCGCTTTTACTTTTTCCATGCTGCCGAACGCACCGATCTTCTCAAGGAACTCGGCAGCGCTGCGCAATGAGCCTTCATTCTGCATAAGTATATTTATCTCGCCGACGATATTCGCCGCCTTCAGTACATCAAGGTTCAGTTCTGTCATCAGATACTGGGCAAGCTTCTTATACGCATTGGTAGATTCGATATATCCGCTTTCACCTGCGTCATAAGCATCACTATAGCTTATATCTGCATACTTAAGCCCACTATCTGCCTGCTTATTTGCTAGTGCAGCCGGATCCAATACGGTGTAATAGTATAAGCCATCCGGACGTGCACAGATCTCCCTACGCCAGGACGCAGCATTATACATTACACCAACAAAATCCATGAACGATATTTCATCATCTTTTTCGAGATATGAAGAAACTTTCTTATAAAGATTGTCAAAATTCATCCAGCCGCAATAAAATACCAAGCCTGTCGCCAAACGCGCCATCTCATCATTGAGGTCAGCTGCTCTTCTGAGCGCATCGGAATCGATCCTCTTCCATTCTTTCATTACTTCATCAGGCATATACCATGCCAGCTTCCCATCAAGCGTGCACGTACCCAAAATGCCTGTCATATGCAATGTATCAAGCCTAAAATCCCGCTGGTTTATGTCTGACGTGATCCCGTCGTGATCATATATATATTTCAATGCTTGATACTGCTCCGTCATGACCGATGGAAGCATCCTCCTGAAGAAGTCTATTGCTTTGGGTACGATCTTCTTGGCAATCTCAGCCTTCGTAAGTCTGCTTATCCCACATATATCAAGATTATAGCAGACATCCTCCAGCTCTGGCTTCTTCATGGCTATAAGCATGTTGTACATACTGCGCTTTTGGGGAAGCTTTGCCGCCATGAGCCTGTCACGTATCTCTTTTTCCTGGCTCACGTCCTGCCCTTTAGCAAGGCCTGCATCTTTGGCAGCCTGCTTCAGTCCATCCTTGATCTTATTCTCCGTATCTTTTTCCATCACAGTCAGCCTCTCAATCCATATTCCCGGCAAAATATCTCTTTATCCCTTCCTCTATTGCCTTTGCTGTCTTATCTAAGCCATCGTCACTGTCTAAAAGCTTCTCTTCATTGGGATTTGAGATGAACGCCACTTCAACGAGTGTAGCCGGCATATTCGTATGTCTCACCACGTAGAATCTGCATGTCTTAGTACCACGACTATCGGTACCAAGAGACGCAACAACCGAAGCCCGGATACTGTCAGCCAATCTCTGACTTTCTGGCGCACCATCCGCGTAGTAGTATCCTGTCGTCCCCTTTGCTGCCTCTGATGTGAACGAATCCATATGTATACTCACAAATATATCAGAGCCAGATGCGTTCGCAACATCACAGCGAGCCTGCAATTCCTCTATATCCGTCGCATTCTCATGCTTCGGAGATACTTCCGTATCTGTCGTACGCGTCATATGTACCGTCGCACCGTCAGCTTCAAGCAAGCTCTGCAGTCTCGTCGCGATCCTTAATGTCACATTCTTCTCCATGACCCCCGTAGGACCTATAGCGCCGCTGTCATTGCCTCCATGACCTGCATCTATCGTTATGTCTCTGCCTTGAATGCCCCCACTCGTCTCATATTTTGGCAGCTCGCTAGGATGGCGACTGCTGGTATCAGCAGATCCACTGTTATTATCATCCGGCGGCTCAGATACGTGGCCATCGCGTTCACTCGGCTTCGTTGCTGTCTGCTGCTTATCGCTCTTGCTCGTACTTACGGTATCCTCTTTTTTTGGTTTCTTATTCTCAGTGTCATGTTTCTTGGAATCACCGTTACCGAAATCTATCTTGTTTTGGCTATCCGTACCTCTAAGATTACCGAAATCCATTACAACACGATAAGCTGCACGCCCTCCAGTAAGCGAAAAAACGTCATAGTTGGCTGGATTCTTCCCCATCGTGGTCTCAACTACGATGCGGACGGTATTCTTATTGTTCTGCGCTATACGTACCTTCGATACAAACGGGTTACCCTTTGGAACGATCGCTCTTTTTACCTTTGGGCTTAACCAGGCATCGGTCAAATCCACAACGACACGATCCGGATTTTTTAGTACGCTAGTCCTATAGTCGACTTCTCTCGTCGAATCGACAACTACACGTACCTTATCGGCTGACGCACTTATCCTGACACCAGTTATCTCCGACATACCAGCCGCACGCTCCGAAAAGCCCGAAGCATCTGCCGCCGGCATATATAATATGAACAATGCCATGAGCATGACAAAAAAACGAACCATCAGAATCCTCCTCAAAAGCACTCAAATGAGAGAAAGTCTATCTTCTATTATCTTCGCTCCATCGGAAAAAAGCAAGCATATTTTAGGACGGACATACATTTAGGCAAAGAAAAAGCCTGCCATCCGAATATGAATGGCAAGCTCCCCATCAAAGCATGTTCTGAAGGAATGCTTTCGTACGTTCTTCTTCCGGATCTGAAAACAGTTTATCGGGAGCTCCCTCCTCGATAATGCCTCCATCCGCCATAAATATAACGTGGTGTGCGACCTCTCTAGCAAATGCCATCTCATGCGTGACCACTACCATAGTCATATGATCTTCTGCAAGCTCGCGCATGGTCTTCAACACCTCTCCAGTAAGCTCTGGATCAAGTGCACTCGTCGGTTCATCAAACAGCATTATATCCGGATCCATAGCCAATGCGCGCGCAATCGCAACGCGCTGCTGCTGTCCGCCCGAGAGTCTTGATGGATAGCTGTCACGCTTATCGTAGAGCCCGACTTTCCTTAGGAGTTCCTCCGCCAATGGCAGCACCTCATCAGCCGACTGCTTCTTTACGTGGATTGGTGCCTCGAGAAGATTCTGCATCACCGTCATATGTGGGAAAAGATTAAATTGCTGAAAAACCATTCCCATATGTGCAAGGAGTCTGCGCGACGTCTTAGAATCAGCATACTCAGTGACTCCTTCGCCATTTTCTTCCGCCAGAAATTCCCCTTCTATCTCTATTGAGCCGCTATCGACCTCTTCCAGGCGGTTCATGCAGCGCAGCGTCGTACTTTTTCCGGAGCCAGATGGTCCGATTATTGCAAGGACCTCCCCTTTCTTGACTTCGAGATCTATTCCGTTTAATACCTCGTTGCTTCCAAATGTCTTATGTATCTGATGCAGCCGCACCATTATTTCCTGTTCGTCACCCATGACGCCACCTCACATATCATATTTGCCGTAATAGGCCTCAAGCTTCTTGAATCCCCATGTCAGTACGAACGTCATCGCAAGATAGAAGATTGCAGCGATGACGAACGGTGTCATATCAAACTCACGTTGTACTATCGTCCTGGCTACGCGTAGCAGGTCGTTCATCGCAAGGATATACACCAAGGATGTATCCTTTACGAGATTGATTGTTTCATTTGAGACAGGTGGCAGCACGTGGCGTATCATCTGCGGAATGACAATACGGCGCATGGTCTGTCCATATGTCATTCCCAGTGTGCGAGCTGCTTCATACTGTCCACGGCTCACTCCCTGTATGCCAGCTCTAAATATCTCTGCGAAATAGGCCGCATAGTTCAGTATGAATGCAAGTAGCGCCGCACCGATATCTGGAAGCATGATACCAGCCATAGGCAATGCGAAGTATACGAAAAGGAGTTGCAGCATAAGCGGCGTCCCACGCATAAGCCATATGTAGAATTCGATGAGCCTGCTGAGCGGCTTAAGCTTAGATATGCGGCCAAGTGACGCCAAAAGTCCCAAAGGCAGCGCAGCAACGAGCGTAATGACAAAGATTTCAAGCGTTGTCTCCGTACCTTCGAGCATCAATAGCACCGTATCTGTAATCCCATTCATTTACGAAAATCCTTCTCTCCTTGATTCCTTTAACGTACGAAAGTATGAAATACAGCTAATATTTTACTACATCTTCGTATGAAACGCAACATATAAAGAGCGCTACATGGCATCATAAAAAGACTGCCGCAGCCGTAGTCAAAAACCACAGCCGTAGCAGTCTGAAGAGTCATCATAGATTAGGCAGACAAATCAACGGTCATACCTGGAAGTGCCTTTCTTGCAGCAGCATACGCCTCCTGTGCTTTGCGCATGGCAGATGACACATTGCTGCCACCCCAATTGAATATACGATCGTTATAATGAGTGAACTCACCCTTGCCGATCTTAAGCTCATTGCCGAAATTCGACACGCGGTAATATCCACTGCCGACACTCGCTATGCTAGATGTCAGCCTCTCGCCATCACGATTCGTCTTGTCATTATCACGTTGGAAACGACTCGACCCAAGTCGCGTCTCATTACCGAAATTCGACACATGATAATATCTGCTGCCAGCACTTGCAATACTGGACGTAAGCTTCCCACCATCACGATCTGTCTTTAAATTATCGCGCTGGAAACGGCTCGACCCAATATGCGTTTCATTACCAAAATTTGAGACTACTGCATACGCATCATCCTGAGAGGCAATGCGGGCCGTCATCTGATGTCCCATCGCATTTATCTTAGCCTGTACGCCATGCGAAGGGCTATAATTGACTCCGCCTGCGCCTCCAATTGCGGAAACCCCCATATCTCTCATCTCTCTTCCCTGTTCACAAAGTCATCCCTGACCAAAGATAACAAACTCTATATCTAGAGACATTATATCGCTTTTTTTCACTATAAGCAAGAGAAAAAGCACCAGACCTTATGCCTATAATTCAGGCATAAGTGGTGCTTTCTCCTCATTCTATCAGTATTTTTGCCTATCTCTGAGAGCTC
>OMZT01000004.1 GCA_900315615.1 uncultured Veillonellaceae bacterium
TGGCCAGCTTGTGCGCGTGTTTACGATAAGGATTTTTTTGGAAGTGTCGATTCCATGTGATTCCCAGAAGCTGGAGGTATATCCCTCGGCCCATGATGGCAGATTCAGCTGCAGGCTATAGTCATACGGAGCATTTATGCCTAGCGGCAGTAGAGACGATAAGTATCGGCGTATCTTATGGCGGTCATGTATGTCAGGAGCTACGTCAGTCATAAAAAGATGATTGAACTCATGGCGGTCGCGTATGCCGATACGACGAGGTGCATGACTCATCTTCGCGATGATTCCAGTGAGCAGCAGGCATTGCGTGTCTAGTACGATGTCAAAGTGCCGATTACTGAATATAGGCTTCAGCTTGTCGAGCTCATGCTTTGCATCGATAAAATGATGGGAGAGTGCAAGCTTATCGAAGGGACGTCTATCCCATATGAGCAGCTCATCAATATCTGAGTTTCCCTCAAGAAGCAAGCTGGCCGGAGGACTCGCCAGCCATGTCAGCTTGCAGTCCGGGAAATGCCGCTTCAGGTTATGCGCGACGGTAGTGCAGTGCAGCACATCTCCAATGGAACTGAGCCTTATTATGAGAAAATGTGCATTTTTAAAATGTGTCATTGATGACTCCTCAAAAAAATAGATTTAGCAATCTATTGTATTGGATTATAACAAATGATAAACTTATAAGATACATTAAAATCATTTCAGATCATTACATAACAAGTTTAGCATATAGCTAAAACCATGGCAAATGGAAAAGTATGCGGAGGGAAAGCATTGATTGCTGATGAGACAATAAAACAAGAGGCATCCAGTGATGCTGTATATAATCGTGGATTGCGCTACTTTCGTAATGGATACATATTAAGCCTGAAGAAGTCTGAGGACGGTCTGTATTATGCAGGGACAGTCAGGGGCAGTGGTAATGTGCAGTACGATGTATCGGTTGAGCTGACGAATGATGGCAGCAATATCGAGAGATGTGATTGCAGCTGCCCTGCGTTCTGGGATTATCCAGGCGCATGTAAGCACGTTGTTGCGCTGCTGAAGGCTATACAGTTCGACCAGGCCAGGACAGCCAGGACTCGGATGGAGATTCAAAGGTATAAGAGAGGCAAGCAGCTTTTGGAGCTCTTTACACAGCAGGCGGAGAAGAATGCCATGCCTGTTGAAAAGCTGCACCTAGTGCCGAGCCTGGTGACAATATATGATGGTGCCACCATCACGAATGGGCTTCAGATGCGCATCGGCGCAGACAGGATGTATGTCGTAAAAAGCATAAAATCTCTTATGCAAGCTGCCAGTGAGGGCAGTCAGATCGTATTCGGCAAAGGGCTTCAGATAGACTTCGGCAACAGGATACAGGTCTTTGATGACGAGCTTTCCAAGGGGCTATGGAAGCTGCTTTTGGACGCGTATGATGACGAGGAAAGCGTGAATACGCACAGCGATCTCTTTCCTGCGTCGTATGGATATGGGTATTATAAAGTACATAGTTCTACCATCTATTCGAGGCGCATAATGAAGCTTTCGAGGCCGCGGTTAGAACGTTTCCTTGATATTGTCGGTGATAATGGCATTAAGTATGTGGTAAACGATACTGTAGAGGACATATATGTAAAAAAAGGATTACCGCCGATTGAAGTAAAAGTCGGTGCTGAAAAAAATGGCGGTATCTTGACCATGGAAAACGCTGTTTCCCCATTGACAGATGACTATGGTATCGTTTATTGCGATGGTGTCATTTACAGGGTTCCAGAAAAGGGGCGCAGCATACTCGCACCGCTTATGATGACAATGTCGGATGAGAGGCTGGATTTCGATCAGGATACCATGGGTAAATTCCTTGGCACTGTCCTGCCGCGGCTGGAGACGGTAGCAAGTGTTGATATTGCACCTGATATCATGGAGCAGTATGCGATAGAGACATTTGAACCGTCCGTATATATCGATTACTATAAAGATGGCATTGCTGCCCGTCCCGTATATAAATACGGTGATATATCGTTCAATCCACTGGTCACTCCAACACCCGAAATCCCCAAGGATCATCCGGCATTGATCAGGAATGAAACGGACGAACGCGCTATAGAGAATATCTTTTCTTCGTATGGGTTTGAACGCGATGGAGACAGGCTCATACAGCCAGATGAGAAAAAAACATTTGAGTTTCTGGATGAGGGACTGCCGGTACTTTCCAATATAGCAGATGTATATTATTCCGAGGTCTTCAGGAAGCGCCCGGTGCAGCGCATATCCGGTCTTACGGTTGGCGTCAGCGTGAATGACCATAATCTGCTTGACGTATCTATTGAGAATCAGGAATTTGACTTTGACGAACTCGTGGGTATCCTTGGTGCATATCGCAAAAAGTCACGTTACTTCAGGCTCAAGGATGGCAGCTTCGTTACACTTGAGAGTCAGCAACTGGGACTGCTTTCCGACCTCGTTGAGACGACTGGCATAGAGGAGCAGCTGAAAAAGGGGAAGGCTGCTGAAAAGGTAGAATTGCCTCTGTCGTCGGCACTCTATATCGACTCTCTTGCGCGTGAGGCTGATGGACTGAACCTAAAGAGGAGCCGTGGATTTAAGACGCTCATACGCGATATCCGTGACCCAGAAAATGCGGATGTAGAAGTACCTAAAGAGCTTGATGGCGTGATGAGGGACTATCAGGTGACCGGATACAGCTGGCTGACGATGCTTGCACGAAATGGGCTGGGCGGGATCCTTGCAGATGATATGGGTCTCGGTAAGACACTGCAGGTGATAGCCTTTTTGCTTGGACAGAAGAAAAATGGCGAAACAGAGCCTGCACTGGTCGTTACACCTACATCACTGATGTATAACTGGATGGAGGAAATAGAGCGATTCACTCCGGATCTCAAGGCGACAGCCGTAGCAGGCACGAAACAGGAACGCATCAAGATACTTGAGGACAAGAAGGACACAGATGTATTTATCACAACATACAACATGCTGAAGCGGGATGTGAAGGAGTACGAGAATCATGAATTCAGCTGCTGCTTCCTCGACGAGGCTCAGCAGATAAAAAATCCATCCACACAGAACGCCAAATCTGTTAAATCAATCAGGGCTAGAGGCCGTTTTGCGCTTACAGGAACGCCGATAGAGAATACGCTCACAGAACTATGGTCGATTTTTGATTTTCTCATGCCGGGATACCTTTCTGGTCATAAGAAATTCCGGCAGCGCTATGAGTCTCCAATCATCAGGATGGAGGATGCTCATGCCAAGTCTGACCTGGTACGTCATATCAGTCCGTTTGTGCTTCGCCGCATGAAGAAAGATGTCCTTAAGGAATTGCCGGATAAGACGGAACGACGTATGATAAATCAGATGACTCCGAAGCAAGCGAAGGTATATGCAGCGTATTTCGTGCAGGGAAAGAAGGAATTTGCGAAGGAACTGGCTGCACATGGATTTCAGGGAAGCAGGATGAAGATACTGGCGATTCTCACGCGGCTCAGGCAGATAGCGTGTGATCCATCTCTTTTCCTTGAAAATTATGATGGCGGCTCAGGTAAGCTCGATCAGCTGCAGGAGATTGTCTGTGATGCGGTAGAGGGGGGTCACAGGATCCTGATCTTTTCGCAGTTTACGACGATGCTTTCACATATAAGGAATCGTCTGGAGCAGAGTGATATCGGCTATATGTACCTCGATGGCAGTACGCCGCCGGCAGAGCGCATGCGTCTGGTGAACCTTTTCAATAAGGGAAGCGTGCCTGTGTTCCTCATATCATTGAAGGCAGGTGGCACAGGACTCAACCTCATAGGTGCAGACATGGTAATACATTATGATCCATGGTGGAATCCTGCCGTGGAGGATCAGGCTACAGACCGTGCTTATCGTATTGGACAGAAGAATAATGTTCAGGTACTGAAGCTCATTACGAAGAATACGATAGAAGAGCGTATATATGAACTGCAGCAACGGAAAAAAGCGCTCATAGACCAGATGATACAGCCGGGGGAGACATTCCTTTCCAAACTGACAGATCAAGAAATAATGGACCTATTCCAAAATTAAAGCATAAAACAAAAGGATTGTCCGCTATCGCGGGCAATCCTTTTTAAGCAGGTGTCCAGAATGCCGTTCGTCTTATATGCCTAGACCTGCGAACTCGCAGGTGGGTACCCTAAGTCCTGGCTTTGTTTTTCGCCTTGAAACGAGTATACATCCTCAGAAATCAAATCAGGTTCCCTTATAAAAATGTAGGTTAGACATTACTAAGCCTTGCGCACATCCCAGGCGGCTCCTTCTTTATGGGTATAATAACATAATTTTTTTTCATCTGCAAGACTTGACAACCGTGTTTTTACCGCGATAAAATCTTTTTATAGTATTTTACGCAGATTTTTTCAAAAAATCCACCTGGATGGGCGGATGATAGAGATGGGAGAAGCAATGAAGGAAAAAATCATGCATGCGATCCTTGTCGAGCCAGGTCATGAGCCAGTGATGATCGAGTTGCCGGCAAACGAAGGTCAGGATGACAAGATACGAGATATACTTGGCGGGAACTATGGCGCCGTCGAGTTTTTCGGCATAGAGGACGGCATCTCTTTGTTCATATTGGTGAATGACCTTGCAGCAGTGCTTGGACTTTCTGCTAATAGGAGGTTTCCACCGCCTGATGAAAAGACGGTCATATACGGTAGTGCTCTTTTCGTTGCAGCGTATAATGGCAGCACGGATGCAGAAGGGACTCTCGATATGTCGCCTGTGCTTTGCCAGATGTTCATAGAGCAGATTAAACGGAATTTTCCCATGTGCGATGATTCGGTAAAGCCATCGCCAGAGGAAACTATATATTATGATGGACCGGATGGGAGCAAGCCGTATAGATGGATAGAGATAGATCGCCCAAAGGATCCTGGCGAGCCAGTTGCGGCTGGGCGCGTGAGCTTTTATCAGCATGGTAAACTGATGGAGGCACAAGGGCGGTTCTTCAAGAAGATAGAGGTATATACGAAAGACACACCGGTGAATTGACATTTGCCGAGGAAATGTGATCATGTGGTTTTAAGGAAAGGATATAGCAATGTCAGAACATTTCAAGGTCGCAGTGCAGTACGGCAGCGAAGCTGGATGGCTGGAATATGATGAGGAGAAACAAAAAGCTGAAATTCATTTGGGCGATAGGGAAGCCTGCGCTAAGGCTGACGAGTTCTTCTGCACTAAGCTGGAGATGCAGGTACCGCATGAGACGCTTATGGATTTCACGAAGATTACTGTTGAACCGCTATGTGATCTTGAGAGCTTCAAGCTTGCACTCACAAGACTTTGGGAAGCCACGGGGATTCATGTTGATTGGAGCCGTCCTGTTGACTATGTAATGAAGCATCCGACTCTTGATACGACGGTCAAGGGCGGTGACAAGGAGTACAGGGCGTCATTTAAGGGATAATATTTCCTTGACGAAACTCTGTATATGCATTAAAATATGCGATGTACGCAAAGGAGCACCATCAGCGTGCTCCTTTTTGTCTTTAGATAGTATAATAACGCGTTAGCTGTATATCCTGCATACAGTTCATGCGTCATAAGGAGGGCAGAGGGTAACGGAAAAAGCATAGGCTTTAGCGCGAGACCTCATCGTGACGGTGAGGGGACGAGGAAGAGGTTGTCGAATATTCAGCGGATGCCTCTCGGCCCGGCCGGTCGAAAAAGCTGCGAAATACGTGTGGTGACATGCGGGACAAAGCAGTGCATAAGGCAAGTGCGCATCTGCGCGCGTTCAGCAGGAAACTTACAGATGGTGCATGACTGCTTCTTGGCAGTACATGCAGCTTCAATTATGGGAGGTTTCCAGATATGTGTGGAATAGTTGGTTATGTAGGAGATAACGAGGCGACACAGTTCCTTCTTGATGGACTTGCAAAGCTTGAGTATAGAGGATATGACTCTGCTGGCATAGCAGTCGGCGAGAACGGTACGATCCGTGTTGAGAAGAGTGTTGGTCGTCTTTCAGCACTTCGTGATAAGATAGCGGGTAATGAGCCGCATGGCCATATCGGTATAGGCCATACGCGTTGGGCTACGCATGGCCGCCCGTCAGACCTGAATGCACATCCGCATACGGATTGCAGCGGGGATTTCGCGGTGGTGCATAATGGCATTATCGAGAATTACCTTTCCTTGAAGGAAGAGCTTATAGAAAAGGGACATCAGTTCCGCTCAGAAACGGATACAGAGGTCGTGGCGCATCTCCTTGAAGAAGTGTATGAAGGCGATTTCGAGGCGGCTGTTCGCGAGGTGCTTCGTCGTATCGAGGGATCTTACTCACTGGTGTTTATGTCGCGTAGAGATCCAGATACACTGATATGCACAAAGCAGGATAACCCACTTGTCATTGGCCTTGGTGACGGAGAGAATTTCATCGCGTCAGATATACCGGCAATCATCAATCGTACGCGTCGTACTTATATACTAAACGATGGTGAGTTAGCCGTCGTGAAGAAGGACTCCGTCTGGATCACGAACCGCAGCGGTGAGCCTGTGACGAAGAAGGTATTTGAAGTAAAGTGGAATGCAGAAGCTGCTGAGAAGGGCGGCTATGAGCATTTCATGCTGAAAGAGATCTATGAGCAGCCAAAAGCTGTACGGGCTACCATCTCGCCACGTATGGCAAAAGATGGCAGGTCAGTTGCCATGGATGATCTCGGATGGAGTAAGGAGTTCCTTTCTTCTATACACAAGATAGATATCGTGGCTTGCGGTACCGCTTACCATGCCGGACTCGTTGCGAAATACTACATCGAGAAGCTCGTGCGCATACCGGTGGAATGCGATATCGCGTCCGAATACCGCTACCGCGATCCTATAGTGGACGAGCATACGATGATTATCGTGTTCAGCCAGTCCGGAGAGACGAGCGATACGCTCGCTGCCTTGAAAGAGGCAAAGCGTCGCGGCGCAAAGAGCCTCGCCATCACCAACGTGGTCGGTTCATCTATAGCTCGTGAATCCGATCAGGTGATATATACATGGGCAGGCCCTGAGATCGCGGTCGCATCCACAAAGGCATATACGACACAGCTTATCCTTGCGTTCATGCTTTCACTTTATATGGCACAGATACTCGAGACGCAGACTGAGGCACGCATTGCCGAGCTGTGCAGCGCATTGCAAAGACTACCTGGTCAGGTCGGAGAGACCATTGAGGACGTCGAGCCTATCAAGACATTCGCCAAGAAGTATGGTTTCAATGAGGATGTGTTCTATATAGGACGTTCCCTTGATTATGATGTGTCCCTTGAGGGTGCATTGAAGCTGAAGGAAGTCTCATATATCCATGCAGAAGCATATGCGGCAGGTGAGCTGAAGCATGGCACGCTTGCACTCATCGTCGAGGGAGTGCCTGTTATCGCTATTGCTACGCAGAAGAGCGTATACGAGAAGACTCTTTCCAATATCAAGGAAGTCAAGGCACGCGATGCGGTCGTTATCGGTATCGCGGCGGAAGGCGATAACGAGCTGGAGAAATATGTCGATCATGTCATCAAGGTTCCGGTGACGGATGAGCTCCTCATACCTGTGCTTGCCGTCGTTCCTCTGCAGCTGATCGCATATTATGCGGCTATCACACGCGGTTGTGATGTAGATAAGCCGAGGAATCTCGCGAAGTCAGTCACAGTAGAGTAATGATATGATGGAGGGCGGCTATGTGTTTGCATGGCCGCCTTTTACGATGACAGGGGGTGTCCATTGATGGCAGTCACAGCACCCGTTCCACCTACGGCACCGACTGCCCCTCAGGTACCGACTGTTGAGGGTTATGGGGCACCAGGTAATCCTGTACCGGATTTTGGAACACAGGTCAGAAGCGGGGTAGAGAATGCGCGGCAGGCGGCCGACGCACTTGCTCAAGGCGCTACCACGAAGAAAAACGGAGATGGCAAGACACAGCAGGGACAGGGCGGTCAGCAGCAGAAACAGCCACCGGCAACGCAGAATGGCAACAAGACGACAGCGGGTGGCAAGACGACTAATACGCAGCGCACTGAGGTGCCTGTATTCCAAAATGGCGATGGGGAAACGGAGGAAACTCAGCAGCAAGCTGCGATACCGTCTCCTGAGCAAACGTCTATTGACATAGGAACCATTTTCTTTATAGCAGCCATCGTGGTCGTTGTTATAGGTGCCATATATATCAAGAAACGCATTGGAGGTTCCGTCGAAGAATCCGATGTTCCCATCCGACTTAAAGATGCGATTAAAGATGAATCAGAGCCTCGCCATATAGGCCATCCTGTACACGCCGAAAGGTCTATGAAGAAGGATGATGACGGACATTTTGAGGTTCGTATATGATTACTGGGTTAGAATATGAAGAATCACAGCTTCTTTTAAGGTAAAAAATATATCCTATATGAGTCGGTTAATGCTGATTGGAGGAGATATCATGAAGAAGAAAATATTGCTGGCACTCAGCTGTGCCATGCTTATGGGCGCATCAGCAGCGATGGCTGCACCGGCTATTCATCAGACAGCCAATCATGAGACGGTGATAGGTGCCGGCTCGAGGGAGGCATATATCGAGCATAAGTTCACACCAAAGCTCACAGTCGGATATTCATGGATGGACAGGGACGAGTATAATGATCAGAACGACTATTATGCAGCGTATGATATAGTCGGATCTGAGGTGAAGCTCCTTGCTGGCTATCGCGATAAGCTGCCGGGTGATAAAGGCAACGCATACGGTGGAGTCGCCATATCGACGCCGAAGGTTCTCGGATGGGATTTCTACGCTTCGTATTCCGCAGGTAAGGATTTCAATGAAACCCAGGTTGGCCTGAACAAGGATATCCTTCTGAATGTCGGACTCAATGTGAACTATCATAACTTCAAGCCAGATCATGGAAGCAGGGAGAACGGTGTAGGTGCCGGTATCAACGTTCGCTTCTGATGACAACAGCATAGTAGCTGATTTTAGGAGCCATGGTATATGCCGTGGCTCTTTTTGTAGTTATCAGAGGAGAAAATCAGATAGCGTCGAAGTACTAAGCATGAATATATATAACATATTACTCGTCAGGGGGTAGCAGCAGAGATGAATTTCCTTAATAACATCAGGGTTGCTTACAAACAGCTGATCCTGGCAGTCGTTGCGGGCATTGCACTCGCATGTGTCAGCATCGCCGGGTATATGGGGCTGCAGTTCAGCAGCACGACAATGGACAGGCTGTATAATGGAGCACTTTTCCCGGTATCGTATCTGTCGGAGGCACGATATACAGTCAAAGACTTGCAGTGCCGTGCTGCACTCGTGCTCGATGCTAAGGATCTTGCACGTGTGAAGGATCTGGAAAACGACTATGATAAGGCAAGCAAGCATTATGCTGAGAATTGGGAGACATATAAGAAATCAATCGCTGGGAATCCTGAGCAGCTTGCAGCGGCACAGGCTGTAGAGCCGAAGTACCAGGAATTCAATAAGACGATAGGAGATATACTTAAGCTTGCGGAGACTGATATACCAGCGGCAAGAGCGCTTTACAATGAGCGCGGCGGTAAGGCGACACAGGATGTGCGCGAGTCGCTTGAGACGCTTCAGAAGATGCAGATGGATGCGGCTACGACGATGAAATCTGAGAGCGACACCAGAGTCGATAGAACGATACGCATCATGGTGATCATTTCATTGATTGCATTGATCATACTCGTTGCTGTCAGTATCATCGTGACAAAGGGAATCATCACTCCACTGCACGAGATGATGGATGAATGCCGGCGCCTACAGGCTGGCGATTTCAGGAAAATGCCGAAGTCAGATATCAGGGCGGATGAGTTCGGCGATATGGAGCATATCATATCTGACCTCACATCGACGTTATCCGGGATCATGAATAAACTGTCTGAAGCTGTATCGCATATCGCATCTGCTTCAGAGGAACTGAATGCAAGTGCTACACAATCCGCACAGGCATCAGATCAGGTCGCACAGTCGGTTACGAATGCGGCAGGTGCAGCAGCATCACAGCAGGAGAGCCTCGATAAAGTTACGGTGTCTATAGATCATACATCTGAGTCTGTATCGAACCTTGATTCGCGTGCTTCAAAGGCTGCAAGCAACGCGGGTATGGTGATGCGCCATGCAGAAGAGGGCGCGGAGTCTGTAAAGACAGTTGTAGCACATGTGCGTGAGATGCGTGGTCTTGTAGCAACATCCGGTGAAAGCGTTGCAAAGCTTGGTGAAAGCTCTGAACAGATAGGTAAGATAGTAGAGACTATAGCAGCGATTGCTGAGCAGACAAATCTTCTCGCACTCAATGCGGCCATAGAGGCTGCTAGAGCTGGAGAACAGGGACGCGGATTCTCCGTTGTCGCCGATGAAGTCAGGAAGCTTGCAGAGGAATCACAGTCAGCAGCAAAGCATATAAGCAGCCTTGTAGATGGTATCCAATCGACATCCGCTGATGCGGTAAATTCGATGAAAACGGGGGCAGAGGCCGTTGACCAGAGCGCAGAAATGGTTGAGGGGCTTGAAAAGGTGTTCTCCGAAATCAGTTCGCTCGTAAAGGGTGTATCAGGAGATATCCATACGATGGCATCTGAAATAGAGACTGTGTCTTTAGATACCGGCAATGTACGAGGTCAGTCAGATGCGATATCCGAGCAGGGTAGCCGTGTAGCTGATGAGATGCAGAGCGTCTCTGCAGCATCTGAGGAGCAGTCGGCGTCTGCAGCAGAGATTGCAGATTCCAGTGAATCACTTGCAAAACTTGCCGATGATATAAGCAGGGAAATAGCTAAATATAAGTTCTGATCTTCCTAGAAGCCGTGGCGGCCTTTTGGCTGTTGCGGCTTTTTTTTATGCCAGGCAGGGAATTCGCTATTTTGCACGAATACAAGAAATGTGTGAATAGAATTATATGAAGAAGGAGCGATTTATTTTGCTGGATATAAAATTTGTGCGTGATCACATCGATGAAGTTCAGGAGATGCTCGTACATCGTAACAATCCGCTGAAGCTGGATGGATTCAGGGAGCTTGACAAGAAGCGTCGTGACATACTGAAGGATTCTGAGAGCTTGAAGGCAGAGCGCAATGCCGTATCGAAGGAAATCAGCCAGATGAAAAAGAACGGCGAGGATGCTTCCGCGAAGATAACAGCTATGCGTGAGGTCGGGGAGAAGGTATCAGCACTTGACAAAGAGCTTAAAGATGTAGAGGCAGAGCTTCGTGACATCCTGCTTCATATCCCGAATATGCCGAAAGCGGACGTCCCAATCGGCAAGGATGATACAGAAAACCCTGAGGTGAGGAAGGTCGGAGAGCCGACAAAGTTCGATTTTGAGCCCAAGGCTCATTGGGATATCGGGGCAGATCTTAATATCCTCGATCCAGATCGTGCTGCAAAGGTTACAGGTGCAAGGTTCCATTTCTACAGGGGACTTGGCGCAAGGCTCGAGCGTTCCTGCATAAATTTGATGATGGATCTGCATGTAAAGCAGGGATATACCGAGATGCTGGCACCGTTCATAGCAAACAAGGACAGCATGGTTGGTACAGGCCAGCTTCCGAAATTCGCTGAGGATATGTTCAAGCTTGAAGGACTCGACTACTATCTCGTACCGACGGCTGAAGTCCCGATGACGAACTATCATAGGGATGAGATACTCGATGCAAGCACGCTTCCAGAGCATTACAGCTGCTATACCGCATGCTTCAGAGCAGAGGCTGGGAGCGCGGGTCGCGATACGCGCGGACTTATTCGCCAGCACCAGTTCAACAAGGTGGAGCTCATCAAATTCGTGAAACCTGAAGACAGCTGGGATGAGCTCGAATCCATGGTCAACGATGCAGAGGAAGTCCTTAAGGTACTCGAGATACCATATCATGTCGTAGAGCTGTGCACCGGCGATATGAGCTTCACATCCGCCAAGACCTATGATATAGAGGTCTGGATGCCGGCACAGGATAAATATCGTGAGATTTCATCTTGCTCTAACTGCCTCGACTATCAGGCACGCCGTGCAAATATCAAATTCCGCCGCGAAAAAGGCGCAAAGCCGGAGTACGTACACACGTTGAACGGCTCAGGGCTTGCCGTCGGACGTACAGTTGCCGCTATACTTGAGAACTATCAGCAGGCTGACGGCACTGTCAAGGTTCCAAAGGCACTTGTTCCATATATGGGAACAGAGGTCATCGGAAGGCCTGAGTGAGACGAGCCGATTTTGCACTGATTGCTGTATGCCTACTGCTATCTTTGGCTCCAGCTGTGATATGCACTGGTAGTATTGGCGGCAGCTGCTATGCGGAGGTTACGGTTGCAGGCAGTGTACAGCGTCGAGTTCAGCTATCCGCACATCATGGCGTGGATGAGTTTGATGTAAATACAGAATACGGATTCAACCATATCGTAATCGAAGATGGTGCCATATTCATAACGGATGCAGACTGTCCTGATAAGCTTTGTGTACAGCAAGGCAGGGCAGAGAAGCCCGGAGACCGCATTGCATGCCTTCCTCATAGGCTGCTTATTGAGGTGAAGGGAGAGGGCGATAGCGATGTGGTGCCTCTTAATTGAAAAGGAAGTATAGATATGTCGGAACGTGATGCCTGGGTCGAGGTCGATCTCGATGCCTACGGACATAATCTTGAGGAAATAAAAAAATGCGTACAGGGTGGTGCCAAGCTTTGTGTGGTCGTTAAGGCAGATGCCTATGGACATGGCGCAATCGCATGTGCGCGTAAGGCTGTAGAGCACGGTGCCGACTATTTGGCGACGGCGATGCTTTCAGAGGCCATGGAGCTTAGGAGAGCAGGCTTTACAGAGCCCATACTTATACTAGGACTTTCCCCGATTGCAGCTGCGCATGACATCGTGAAATATGATATCACGCAGGCGGTCTGTACGATGGAGATGGCTGAAGCCCTGTCTGAGGAGGCTGTGCGCCAGAACAAGAAGGCAAAGGTGCATATCAAGGTCGATACGGGCATGGCTCGCATAGGAATATATCCTGAGCAGGCTGGAGCGTTCGCACGTCAGCTGAAGCTGCTGCCGGGACTGGATGTTGAGGGTATCTTTTCACATTTTGCAGAGGCTGACTCAAAAGACAAGAGCTATGTGAAGGAGCAGCTTTCACGGTTCAATAAGGCTCTAGATCTGGTAGAAGCGTCCGGTGTACACGTGAGGCTAAGGCATATTGCCGAGTCTGCCGCGATACTGGAGATTCCAGAGGCACACTTCGATATGGTGCGCGTTGGTGTCATCCAGTATGGCCTTTGGCCGTCTGACGAGGTTACACATCCTATAGAGCTTCGCCCGGTGATGTGCGTCAAGGCCAGGATAGCATTTCTGAAGGAAATGCAGCCGGGCGAGACCATCGGATACGGGCGTGCATATAAGGTGACACGTCCGAGCCGCATAGCGACATTCCCTATCGGATATGCTGATGGTTATCTGCGCGAGATGGGCGGCAAAGCCTCTGTGCTGATCGGTGAGAAGCGTGCACCGGTCGTGGGACGTGTCTGTATGGATCAGTTCATGGTGGATGTAACGGACATACCAGAGGCTGCGATCGGTACAGAGGCAATCGTGTTTGGTACGCCGGAGCTCACAGCCGATGAGGCAGCAAGCTGGCTTGGCACGATAAACTATGAAATCGTCTGCCTTATGGGCAGTATGAGACTTCCAAGAGTATATAAGCCTGAGTTAAACAGGTGCTGAGAAGATACACTGAGCGATCAAGACAGATGGATTGACCGGTCAGTGTTTCAATATGTGTGAGATTATGAAGACATATATCGCAGCCGATATAGGCGGTACGTTCATAAAATATGGATTGATAGATGAGAATGGACAAATCATCTGTCAAGGAAAGATGCCTACAGAGGTAAAGGGCAGTGGAGCAGCCATCCTGCCAGAGAAAATGACCCAGATTGCACGGCTATATGAGAAAGATCATCCAGCGGGAATGGCTGTAGCGACACCTGGGTTCATAGATGTGGAAAACGGAAGGATCATATATGCTGGTCGGAATTTCCCAGGATATACAGGCATGGATATCCGTGCGGCTATAGAACGTGCTACAGGCCTTCCGACTACTATAGAGAATGATGCAGCGGCAGCAGCTCTTGGAGAAAGCTGGCTTGGTGCTGGCAAGAAAGCCGCATCGATGTTTTGTATAACGGTCGGAACAGGTGTCGGCGGTGCAGCGGTCATAGATGGGAGACTGCTTCGAGGTACAGGTGGTGCAGCAGGTGAGATAGGCCTTATGCGGCTTGATGAGGGGACGCTAGAGGACATATCGTCGTCATCTGCGCTACAAAGGCGCATTGCAGCGATGAAGAATATTCCAGTGGAAAATGTCTCATTGAAGGATGCGTTCTTTATGGCAAAAGCTGGTGATGCAGATATCATAGCTGCCATAGATGTGATGATATCGGGGCTTTCTCGTGCTATGGCGGCCGTATGCTGTGTGCTTGATCCAGAACTGATCGTGCTGGGCGGCGGTATCATGTCACAGTCTGAGTATTTTGCTCCGCGTATCGATATGGCGCTTGGACAGATGCTCAGCCCACACATTAGAGGGCACGTCCATGTGGCGTTCGCTGAGCTCGGTAATACTGCAGGCATGGTAGGAGCATTGCGTAGTTTCTTGCAGCAGAGAAACATTTGAGGAGGATTTTTTTGAAAAAGAACAGGAGACAGGACCATAGGCAGGATGTGCGAGAAACAAAAAAGGAATTACCGACGATACAATGGTTCCCCGGCCATATGAAGAAGGCGCGCGAGCTCGTAGAGACAAATCTAAAGCTTGTGGATGTTGTCATAGAGCTCCTGGATGCGCGTATACCCGTTGCCAGCGCAAATCCTATGCTTCAGGACATCATAAGCGGCAAGCCATGCGTTGTCGTACTCAACAAGGCGGATTTGGCTGATCCCGATATGACAAAGAAATGGATAGCTGCATTCAGGAATATGGGAGCGGACGCGGTTGCCGTCGATTCGATGACGGGAAAGGGAACAAAGGCACTGGTACGGCTTGCGGAAACAGCAGCAAAGCCATACACTGATAAGCTCGTGAAGAAGGGAGCCAACCCAAGGCGCGCACGCGCCATGATACTCGGCATACCGAATGTCGGTAAGTCATCTCTGATAAACAGGCTTGCAGGATCTGCCAAGGCTCTTGCTGCGAATAAACCTGGTGTTACACGTGCAAAGCAATGGATAAGGATCGGAAGCAGCCTTGACCTTCTCGATACACCGGGTATACTCTGGCCTAAATTTAAAGACCCGATGGTTGGTATCAAGCTTGCGTTTACGGGCGCGATCAATGATGACATCATAGATATGGAGCAGGTCTCTCATCTCCTGCTGGATGTACTGAGACGGGACTATCCAGATAGGCTCAGAGAGAGGTTCCATATTGAGGATATCCCTGATAGCACGGATGAGCTGAAAGAAGCAATAGGAAAAAAGCGTGGCTGCCTGATGAAGGGCGGCATCATCGATATGGAAAAGGTGCAGGGCATCGTTATGCAAGAATTCAGAGCGGGAAAGTTTGGCAGGATTACGCTTGATGAGCCGCCTGCTCAGGTACCAGTGGATGGGGAAATTTGATATGGATATATCGAAGCTTTCAGCAAAGGCGATAGAGAGCCTGCTTGACACTGAGGCAGATACGGCAGCGATACTCGATGCTTGTGCGCGCGACAGCCGCAAAAATGTACAGGCAATCAGCCGCAGATTTTTGCGTATGGCACAGGAGAAATCACGTGTCATGTCTCTTTATCACTACGAAGACGAGGCCATGAAATCCGGTGCAACATGTATTGCCGGAGTAGACGAAGCGGGTAGAGGACCACTAGCGGGGCCTGTGGCAGTGGGTGCAGTCATCCTGCCATCACACTCTTATATCGCGCACATAAATGACTCAAAGAAGCTATCTCCTCATATGAGAGATCTGCTCTTTGATGAAATAAAAGAAAAGGCTGTGGCATATCATGTTGCGTTGATAGATGCCGAGACGATAGACGAGATAAATATCTACGAAGCGACAAAGAAGGGCATGCGCGAGGCGATAGCGGCGCTAAGTCCACAGCCTGATAGGGTACTGATAGATGCGGTACCGCTGGAGCTTCCGATGGAGTCTGTTCCTATCGTCAAGGGCGATGCCAAATCCGCATCAATCGCAGCAGCTTCGATTCTCGCAAAAGTCACGAGGGACAGGCTGATGAAGGAATACGATAGCAAATACCCCGGATATTTCTTCGCCGATAACAAGGGATACGGGACAAAAGAGCACATGGAAGCTTTGAGGCGGCTTGGTCCGTGCCCGATACATAGGCGCACATTTGAGCCGATAAAGAGTATGATATATGGGCGCAAGCTTTGAGCAGGCTTAACTTTTCAGCGTTTGTTACGATAAAATAGTGATAGGTTTCAGCAGCTAAGAGGTGATGGACATGCCAATCGAGACCGGCGCAGCGGGCTCTGTACAGCAGGTACAGCGTCCGCAGAGTACAGACAATACAAAACTCATACATAGACGCGAGGGCGGTGAGCCGGAATCACCCTTTTCACCTCGTACAGATGTTGACGTAAAAAACTCTGTAAGGGGCATGGCACAGATACTGTCCAAGATCTCTACAAGTGAATCCGATACACTCACGAACATGCCGAAGACGATGCAGAAAGTGATCCAGCAGGTGCTGGAAAGTGCTTTTTCACTGTCCGAGACACTCGCTAAGGGTGCGGGCAGCACGATGGAAAGCCAGCGGTTCTCTATGGAGCAGCTCGTGTCATTTGCACGCATGCTGAACCAAATGGGAAATATGGTTGACAAGGGTCGTATGACCACGGATTTCGATCCTTCGATAGAGAAAATGCTTCAAAATTTCAAGAGCATGCTTACCGCAGGGGATGAAGGCGGAGCTCTTCAGAATGCCATGCTGAACAAGGCATCCTTCCAGCTGATCGATGCGAAAGAGACGTCTGACATGCCAGTCATGCTGCGCTCACTATTAGCACAGCTCGGCAATGGGCAGAAGGATAATGTGACAGAGGTGCTTCGTCAGCTTCTTGATAATCTCATGCCAAAGCCGCAGAGTGCCGTGGAGATGGGGCTCTCTAAGCTGCGTTACGAGGGGGCGAATGGACGCTTGAATACAAGCCAGCCGGGGGCGGGCATGGCAAATGCCGCTTTAAGGGCTCCAGCGGGACAGGCTGCCAGCATCCCTGGACAGCCGCAGACAGCAAATGCATCTGCAGGCGTCATGCAGGATGTATCCCAGCAGGCAACAATGAACGACGCATCCCGGATGAATGGTGCGCGCAGTGATTTTCAGCAGGGAAGTGCAAGTGAATCGGCTCCAGCTACGGAGGGCACACCGCAAGCGACATCGCCAAGTACGAATGTCGCTGCTAGTGCATCACAACAGGAAGTCACGCAGCAGGCACCTACCACCACACAGAATGCAGAGGGCGTGCCGGAGGCGGCGTCCCGTGCTGAAACAGCGGTGCAGAATAGTGGCAATACGTCCAGCCAGACATCGCAGCCAGCTCAGAACAATACATCAGGTACAGGTGAGACGGCGGCGCAGCCTGGAGCCCGTCAAGCGGTGCAGGAGACGGCGCAGCCGGGAGCCAGTCAGGAGGCAGTGCCGCAGGGACAGCGCCCACAGGCTGGACAGCAGCCCGTAGCAGCAAATGAAGCATCGACTGTAAGGTCTGCCCAGCCGCCCAATGGACAAATATCAGAGAACCAGCCAGCGCGTGCAACAGAGCAGGTGAGCACCATGCAAGGCCGGCAGGAGATGGCTGGCTCCCGTACGAGCTCTACATCAGCTCCCTCGAATGCTCAGCAAATGGCTCAGACATCAGGTCAGAATGCCCGTCCTGCAGCACCATCGGCCATGTCGTTCATCTTTCAGCGGGCGGAGAATACGCCTCAGCTCATGCAGTCTATGAAAGACCTTGGCACGTTGCTCCTGCGCGACAATACATTGACACAGCAGGACTCGGCTCTCCTGCAGAACTTCATCAATCAGGATCAGCCCATCCTTAGTGAGAAAGATGCCAAGCAGCTAAACCAGCTTCTGCGTATAGTCGAAAACAATGTCCCTGCGGCGGTTCGTCAGGCTGCGCGCATGCAGAACCTGCCAGACCTGCCGAGACTCTGGGCGTTCATGCAGCTTTGCGACCTCACGACGGCAAAGGACATGAAGGGCAAGCAGCTGAGAAAGGCCGGACGCGATATCAGCGTCTTTGCAGCCTCTATGAAAGAATCCATGGAGGGCACCAGCCTTTCACGTATGGATCAAGACGGTACATTGAACCGCTCCGTGAATTTCATGTTTCCACTTTATATGGAAAATGGACAAAAGAGCTATCCTGCCTATATAAATATCTACGACGAGGAGCCTCCGCATGAGCCAGGAAAGCCAGATCAAAAGGAAACGTGGCTGCGCGTCTGCGTACTTACAGACAATATCGGCGCCGTAGACCTCACATGTTGCGTATATGATAGGAATCAGCTCAGCGTCAGATTATGGTTCTCAGATGAAGATGCGATGCACGATTTCAGCCAGCAGTATATGCAGGACTTCAGGCAATATTGCAATGGTGAAACGAGCTTTGAACTATCGAATCTGAGAGTCGGTCTGGCAGGTGATGTATTATGATGAAAGACAGGATGCCTCCACATGAGGAGCCAGAGACCGATCCTTCGGTAAAGAAGAAGGCCGTTGCTCTTAAATATGACCCGGAGACACAGGTCGCGCCGAAGGTGGTTGCCAAGGGGCAAGGATATGTTGCAGAGAATATCCTTGCTGCTGCTCAGAAGCACGCTGTACCGGTCTATCAGAACAAGTCACTGGTGAATATGCTCATGGCGCTTGAGCTGGATCGCGAAATACCACCTGAGCTGTATCATGTGGTCGCAGAGGTACTGGCCTATGTATACCGTATCGACAAATCCAAGCGTCCAAAGGCAATGGGAGGGACGAGGCAGGTATGAATACCAAGCCGTTAGGAAATGCTGGAGAGGACAGGGCGGCAGACTACCTTGAAAGTCATGGATGCAAGATACTGGAGCGCCAGTATCGTACCCCGGCAGGGGAGATAGATATCATCGCTCGTGATGGCAGGACGATGGTCTTTGTAGAGGTAAAGACCAGACGGTCTACGAGGTATGGAACCCCTGCACAGGCAGTAGATTTCAGGAAAAGGCAAAAGATCATACGCTCTGCCGAATGGTATCTCACAAGACAGGATCTATGTGATATCCCCTGCCGGTTCGATGTCATAGAGGTTTATTCCATGCATGGAGATGTCCATATACGGCAGTTCAAGGGAGCCTTTGAAGCATAATCCCATAGTGGTCATGATGGGGAGTGATACATTGTTCGCGAGAACCAACGGAGCTGTAACGCTCGGAGTCGATGGAATGCTGGTCGATGTGGAGGTCGACGTGTCATATGGACTTCCGAGCTTTGATATCGTCGGACTTCTGGATACAGCAGTGAAAGAATCCAAAGAACGCGTGAGGACAGCGGTGAAGAACTCAGGCTTCAAGCTGAAGCAGTCAAAGGTCACGATAAATCTTGCACCTGCAAATATCCGTAAAGATAGCTCAGGACTGGATCTGCCCATAGCAGCCGGCCTGCTTGCGGCGTATGGCTTGGTTTCGCAGGAAAGGCTCGACAAATGCCTTTTCGCGGCAGAGATGTCACTCGAGGGAGAGCTGAGACCCGTGACTGGCATACTTCCGATGGTTATCGCCGCCAGAGAAAAAGGCATGAAGGAAGTGTTCGTAGCACCTGCCAACGCGAATGAGGCTCTTTTAGTCGATGGAATAGCAGTATATGCGCCAGGCAGCTTGGCTCAGATGATCGCTTTCCTGAATGGTACCGAAAAGCTTTCGCCAACGGAGAAAACGGAACTTCAGGAGGACGAAGAGCCCTGTGAGGACTTCGCCGATGTGGAGGGGCAGTTCCAGGCGAAGCGTGCCTTGGAGATTGCGGCAGCCGGTGGGCATAATGTGCTCATGGCAGGCGTCCCGGGTGCTGGCAAGACAATGCTTGCACGGAGACTCAGCTCGATACTACCTCCATTATCACGCGAGGAAGCACTTGAAGTGACCAAGATATACAGCATAGCGGGGCTTTTGAAGCCTGGCAGCGGCCTCATCACAAAGCGGCCTTTTCGCGCGCCACACCACACGACATCTGCCGTAGCTATGATCGGGGGCGGCAGTATACCACATCCAGGAGAGGTCACGCTTTCACATAGGGGCGTACTTTTCCTTGATGAGCTGCCGGAGTTCAGCAAAACGACGCTCGAGGTGCTGCGCCAGCCGCTCGAGGACGGGCACGTCACCATTTCCAGGGTTCATGCGTCATTGCAGTTTCCATCGCAGATGATACTGGTAACGGCTATGAATCCATGTCCGTGCGGATGGCATGGCGATGAGACGCATGATTGTACGTGCTCGCCTGGTGAGATCAGGCGCTATACACGTAAGATTTCAGGCCCATTGCTTGACCGTATCGATATACATATACGCGTACCGCGTGTAGCATATAAGGAGCTTGTATCGACGCAGAAGGCAGAGCCATCATCAAAGATAAGAGAGCGCGTAGTCGCAGCCCGCGCAATTCAGATGGAGAGGTTCAAAGACCAGCATATATACTGCAATGGACAGATGGGGCACGCGCTTTTGCGTAGGTGCTGTAAACTTACAAAGGGTGCACAGCAGCTTATGAAGCTCGCGTTTGAAAAAATGGATTTGTCGGCTCGCTCGTATGACCGCATATTGAAAGTCAGCCGAACCATAGCAGACCTGGATCACTCGGAGAATATAGAGGATCGCCACGTGGCAGAGGCAATACAGCTAAGAAATGACGTGGGTCTCGACATAGCATGAATGTCATGATATAACGGCGGAGGGAGAATCGGTATGGCTGAGACATCCGGCAAACAGATACTTGAAATTGCTGAACGCATAGACAATGAATTACAAAAGACGAGGATATCCGGGAAATATGAACGGTTGAATACTCCGCTTACCCTGCTTGAGCAGATGAA
>OMZT01000056.1 GCA_900315615.1 uncultured Veillonellaceae bacterium
TTCGTAATGCTGGATATGTTCTCGACACCCATCAAGAACACGATCGTATCCGTTGCCGTAGCAAGCTGCTTCCAACGCATCTGCGACTCTGGCTTGGACGGGTCCTCATGCCCTGTGACTACGGCGAACGATGTCGCGACTGCCCTGTGCGTGACCGGTATTCCCGCATATGCCGGTACCGCGATCGCCGATGTCACGCCCGGAACGATCTCATAATCCACGCCGCTGTCGAAAAGCAGCATGCCCTCTTCACCGCCGCGCCCGAACACGAAGGGATCGCCACCCTTGAGGCGGACGACCGTATAGCCTGCTTTGGCCTTATCCACGAGCAGCTGGCTGATATCATACTGGTGCATCGTATGATGTCCCGCCTTCTTGCCGACGTATATAAACGTTGCATCTGGTCTTGCAAGGCGCAGTATGCGCTTATCTACGAGGTAGTCATATACGACTATATCGGCCTTTTTGAGGCACTCTGCAGCCTTTAGCGTCAAAAGCCCCATGTCACCGGGGCCTGCACCGACGAGCCATACCTTGCCACATTTCATAGACTTACGATCCATCAGCAGTCCAAGCTCATGCATGATTTCGAGTCCGCCTGCATCAAGGAGTTTATCAGCAAGCCTCGCGCCCAGCTCTGCCGCTTTATCGAAAGGTCCCGTCACGCTGTCACGATACATCCTCGCTCCATCGACGGACGCTATCACGCCCTCAACGCTCACCATACCGTCATCAAGCGTTGCGTGCACGCCGACAGGAACCTGGCACCCGCCCTCAACGCGCCTCAGGAATCCACGCTCTGCGAGGGCTTGAGTAAAGCTTTCGCTATCCGCGAGGCAATGGACGAGATCTTTCACCTCGTCATCGTCCTCGCGCGTCTCTATGGCTAGTACACCCTGCCCAACCGCCGGCAGGCATACCGACGTATCGAGCACCTCCGTGATACGATCCTCAAAACCCAGCCGCTTCAATCCAGCAACGGCGAGTATCACCGCGTCCAGCCCCTCTGTCTCGAGCTTTTTGAGGCGTGTCTCCACGTTGCCCCTTATATCGACGATCTCTAGATCTGGGCGCGCATGCAGCAGTTGTGCACGGCGGCGCAGGCTTGACGTACCGACCCTGGCACCGTTCGGCAGGTCCGCGAGCGTCCTATACGTCGGGCTCACAACGGCATCACCGGAATCCTCGCGCGCCGTCACTGCCGATATACTCAGTCCATCGGGTATCTCAGACGGCACATCCTTCAGGCTATGAACCGCCATATCTATGCGTCCATCGAGCATTTCCTGCTCGAGTTCCTTCGTAAAGAGCCCTTTGCCTCCGATCTTCGCGAGCGGCGTATCGAGCACCTTATCGCCCCTGGTCACTACCTTCTTCAACGTGATATCAATATCTGGATGAGCATGTCGGAGACATTCCATCACATGCTCTGCCTGCCACAGCGCCAGTGCGCTCTTCCTGGTACCGATAACGATCTTTTTCTTAGCCAACTGCGCTGTCCTCCCCGCTCTTATCTATCGTGAAGTCCTTATACGGCTCAAGCACATCTAGCTTGAAAAGGCGTCTCATCGCCTCCGCATAGAAATCTCCATCTGCCGTCCCCGCAAATTCATTCAGCTTCATCATCGGCATACGGAGGATCTTACGGACTATGCGCTGCGTCATATGAGTGATGACGCGCTGTTCATCGCGGGTAAGGTCAGGCAGCTTCGAGTGAATGCGGTGCACCTCACGCGCACGGATTCCCTCACAGCGATCAGACAGCAACGCCATAAGAGGCCTATATGCAAGATATTGGAATCTATCAACGATATTGCGGATTTCCTCATCGACGATACGCCTTGCATGTACCGCCTCATGCTCCCGCGTCTTAACGTTCTCATCAACCACATTCTCAAGGTCATCGATATTGTATAGCGTCACTCCGGCTATATCTGCTACCTCTGGCTCCACATCCCTCGGTACCGCTATATCGATGAACACAAGCGGCCTGCCATCGCGCTTACGCATAAGCTGGCGCGTCTCCCATTCATGGACGATATAATGTGGCGCTCCTGTAGATGTCACTACTACATCAAGATTCGCCGCCTGCTTCATGGCATCGTGAAGCGGCAGTGCATCGCCGCCGAACTTTGCTGCGAGCTCCCTGGCCTTCTCAATATGCCTATTCGCTACATAAATCTTCTTCACGCCGCGTGCTGAGAGGTGCTTTGCCGTAAGTTCAGCCATCTTGCCTGCACCGTATATCAGGACATTTGAGTTTGAGAGATCCCCATCGAATTTCGTTCTCGCAAGTTCAACAGCCGCATAGCTTACAGACACAGGGCTGAAAGCGATCCTCGTCTCGGTCCTCACGCGCTTTCCGACCGCAATAGCACGATGGAAAAGTGTATTCATCACCGTGCTCGTAGAATCTGCCTCGCGGGCGATAGCGTATGCATGCTTGACCTGTGAAAGTATCTGCCCTTCACCTAGGACAAGCGAATCCAGGCTTGCAGACACCTCGAACAGATGCCTGATGCAGTCTTCTCCCTCATAATGATAAAGGTATTGGTTCCCGTCACAGCCGGCAAGATCAAAGAAGAACTGCTTCATAGCCGTAAGTGCCTCATCCAGCGTCTCATCCATCTCATATGAGTCATCACAGCACGCCAATGCCTCTCCGCTGCCCACGCACGCGTATATCTCGCTCCTGTTGCAGGTAGAAAGCACGACCGCTTCATCTAGCAGCTCGTATTCTGAGAGATGGCGAAGCCCATTCCTTATGGCCTCCTTTGACATTGCGAACTGCTCTCTGACCTCAACGGGAGCAGTCTTATGATTCAGCCCCAAAACGACAAGCTGCATTGTCTGCCTTCCTTTCTGCTTCCTCCAGCTTCCCATCATGTACCAGTTCCATCACATCCAAAGATAATGCCCTCCGCCACATGTCGCGTCTTTCGTCTGGCGTTCCAACATTTGCAAGCGAGGATCTCTTATCCTTCACCCATGCAAGGAATTCGCCCCACTGATTGCCATAATGCTCATCGAGCTCCGCACAGACCGCACGCGAAAGCTCAGGCGATCCGCCATTCGTCGAAACCATTATAGAGAACTCTCCGCGCTTCATCCGTGCTGGCACCGCAAAGTCACCGCGCCCGGGCTCCGATGCCATATTGCACATGATACCCAGTGCACCCGCATCGCGCAGCACTGCACGGTCAGCCTGCCTATCTCCACTCGCAGCAAACGCTATGAATCCGCCTACCAGCAATCCGCCACCGCCCTTTACGGGATACTCCTGCTTGATCCATTCTATCTTATCATCTGCCGCCTGCTGCATAATCTCTGGAAGAGCCTTTGGAGCGATCAGACGCACCTTCGCGCCTTCCTCCAGCAGCCTCCTGAGCTTCCTGGCAGCCACGCGGCCTCCACCGATGATAACAGCAAGCTTTCCACTCATATCGAGCTCAATCGGATAAGCCATCCAAATGTCCCCCTACAACGCTTCATTATATCATTCCTACAATCATCATAAGACGAATGCGGTTCATTTTTCGTATTTTACCATTATACTACATACCTGCGCAAAATAAAAGACAGATGTGCAAAAATCACATCTGTCAAAAACTATCTGATGATTATGCTTCACCACGAAGGTGCGCTAACTCTGCCTGCTTTTCGCGGTAATACCAGCGCACGGACTTTCCTATCATGCATCTTATGGCATCGACCTTACCTATCTCCGCAAGCTTCTTCAGCCTAACAGCATCAAAACCATTCACTGAGAGGTAGCTTGCCGACAGGAATCCAATCCGTTTCAGATCACCACGATACCTGGCACTATCCCTGCGATCCATAGCTACATTCTTGATTGCCATAGTCATGCCCCCTAAAGTATTCACCTGCCTGCAAGTACGCATCAGATGTATGCAATAGTGTTCGCATATATTATACCACAGCATTATGGTTCTGTAAAGTTGTAAACAATATCTCTATCAAAAATTTAGATACCACCCGCATGACGAAGTGCCATGACATTCCCACTACCTGAGTACGTCGAAAAATCCGCCGGGCTCACCACGACACGCCTCAGGTAATGCTTCACCCTGCCCAAATAATAGCTGCTGCACGCATGCATGAGGTAGGGCATTCCATCGGTGCCGTATCCGAGCCACAGCATCACATGTCCCTCACGGAAGAGCGCATCGCCAACGCGAAGCATGTCAAGCTGCTTCATGCGCATGTCCATTCCACCGCTCATGCTCCTGATCAGAGGAAACGCCTTTTCCTGCTGATCTGCATCGCGCGGTAGTTCTACTCCGACGGATCGATATACGTCAGCAACGAGTGACGAACAGTCGACGCTATCATCCAGCCCGCCCCATCCATACACGCTGCCAAGCAGGCTGAATGCAGAGCGCAGTATATTCTCGCGAGTGCATGGAAGGCTTCCTACGTGGAGGCTATCATCTCTTTCAATCACGACAACCGAATCCATCCAGCCCGCATCGCCTCTTACAGGCATATGCACCTCATAGCCATCATCTGTGCTTTTGACAAGCGGTATATGGCTTCCGAGCTGAAATATCTGCCGCCCACCGTACCTATATAAGGCACTGCTCACCGTGAGGAACTGCTTCGGCTCAGCATATGCCATCCACTGCTTCCTGTCCAATAACATGACGCCATCTTTCTGTACCCAGCCGCTATAGTTTCGCATGGTCACGAAAAACCATGCACCATCCTGTGTCTCTCCACGTATAATAAGTGGCTCACATGGATCGACTGCCGTACCCTGCAAGCTGTCATAATGATCAGATGGATCTACCGGCACAGGCAGCAGTCTCAGGTTCAGCCTCTCGGCAGCTGCTCCGTACCTGATCTCGTCATAGAAGATGCCACTAGCCGCTTTTTTCCAAGCCGCAGGATGATATTTGCCACTTCCCTGCGCAGACTCTGCCACTAATCTGCTGACATCTCCCTGCTCCTCAGGCACAGCCGCAAGAGTTGTAATCGATGGGCTGCGGCTTCTTATGCCATCATTCAGCACGCGAAGCCCCGCTTCATCATAAAGCACACGTCCTGCTTCCTCCGTGCGTGATATCCAATATTCTGGCCCGCTATATAAGGCATCCGCCATAATACCTGCCGCGTCTGCAAAGCCGCCAAGCATAAGCCATATCGTAAGCGCGATGAGTGTGATCATCTTCATCTTGCGACGCTCCTATCTATATTTCTGATATCATCAAA
>OMZT01000120.1 GCA_900315615.1 uncultured Veillonellaceae bacterium
ATGCAGGATCTGCAGCCTAAGATGAAAAAGATCCAGGAGAAGTATAAGAAGGATCCGCAGCTCATGCAGCAGAAGATCGGCGCGCTGTACAAGGATGCAGGCGTCAATCCTTTCGCGGGCTGCCTGCCTCTTTTGATACAGATGCCTATCCTCATGGGCATGTTCTATGCACTGCAGGGCTATGACTATGCGGGCACTCCGGGATTCCTCTGGATGGAGTCCCTCTCAGATCCTGACCCGTACTATATTCTGCCGGTGCTTTCTGCTGTGACGACATATCTCACGCAGAAGATGACGACCACTGAGATGAACCAGCAGATGAAGATCATGATGGTCATCATGCCGGTATTCATCCTCTGGATCAGCTTGAAGTTCCCTGCAGGACTTGTTCTTTATTGGGCAACGATGAATATTGTGCAGATGGCTCAGCAGTGGTGGATGTACCGCGATGAGCGCGCCGAAAAGAAGGCAGAAGAAGAGAATATCATCGATGTGAAGCCGGTGAAGGAGCATGGCAGGAAGAAGGGTGAACGTAAATGAGGACTGCAGAGGCAGAAGGAAAGACGATAGAAGAAGCGAAGGCAAAGGCTCTGGAGGAGCTTGGCATTGATGAGTCCGCGGCTAAGGTGACGGTGATCGCGGAGCCATCAGCTGGCTTTCTCGGTATATTCGGAGGTCATGCGGCCAAGGTGCGTGTGACAGATATGGGAGCGGATGACGCTGCCAAGGTCGAGAGTGTGCCTGATGAGAAGGCAGCTGAGGTGCCACGTAAGGAGGCGCCGAGGAGCGTCTCATATGAGGAGGGTTCTCCGATCAGAAAGGGAGAGGCTTTCTTGCAGGATGTCCTTAGGACGATGAACGTGACGGCGACGACAGAGGCCAAGGAGGAGAATGACCGCACAGTCATCCGCATGCATGGTGATGATATGGGCGTGCTCATCGGTAAGCATGGCCAGACGCTTGACGCGCTGCAGTATCTCGTGAATCTCGCGGCAAATCATGGTCTGGGCGAAGAAGACGCCAAGGCGCATATCATCCTCGATGTGGAGGACTATCGTGCGCGCCGTGAGGAGACGCTGAAGACGCTCGCGCAGCACCTTGCCGAGAAGGCGTGCCGCACAGGTCAGAAGGTAAACCTGGAGCCGATGAACCGCCATGAGCGCAAGGTGATACATACAACGCTCGAAAGTGATGAGCGCGTGATGACCTACAGCGCAGGCGATGAGCCATATCGCCGCGTCGTCATAGAGCCGAAGCATAAGCGTCACCGCTCACAGCATAGGTCTATGCGCCGTCAGCGCCACGTAGATTTGTCATCGGATCAGAGCTATGATATAAAGGCGGAGGATGGTGCTATGGCATTGGCGGCAGAAAAACCTGCCAAAAAGCACCGCAGTGTACGTCGCGATAACCACAGCAAGCATGAAGATGCGCCGCAGGAGCCGAAGAAGTCCGGCGTGATTTCCGTGCGCTCTTTTGGGCAGGGATTCAAGACGCCAGAGGGCTTCAGCGATACGGCTGATGATGCGAAGCCAGAGATCACCAATGGCGGCTATGGCGAAGCTTTTTCTTCAGATAAATAATATCGGGGGTCACTACCCAAGGCTGGGTAGTGGCCTTTTGTGCATAAAAAGGGCGAATATTGAGGGTGGATAGACGATGAAAAAAGCATTCCTGATGGGAAATGAGGCAATCGCGATGGGTGCGATCGCAGCTGGCGTCAGGCTTGTGGCGGGATATCCCGGCACGCCATCAACGGAGGTGCTGGAGACCGTTGCAAAGCATAATGATGGCAGCATATATGTGGAGTGGTCCACGAATGAGAAAGCCGGCATGGAGACCGCGGCGGGCGCGGCGTACACTGGCGCGCGCACGATGGTCACGATGAAGCAGGTCGGGCTGAACGTAGCCTCTGATCCCTTGATGTCTTTGGAGTACATAGGCGTGAAGGGCGGCATGGTGATCATGGTTGCCGACGACCCGGGGCCGATCTCCTCGCAGACGGAGCAGGATACGAGGCATTTCGCGGCGTTCTCCAAACTGCCATGCTTTGATCCTTCGAGCGTGCAGGAAGCGTACGATATGATACAGGATGCGTTCCGCCTGTCGGAGGCGTATGGCACGCCCGTGTTTTTCCGGCCGACGACGCGCGTCTGTCATGGCTATGCGTCTATAGATGTGAAGGAAGAGAGCGAGTATGAGGCGTGTGATCCTGAAGGGTTCGTGAAAGACACGATGAGATGGGTCATCTTTCCGCGCACGTCGTACCTCAACCATAAGAAGATAGAGGAGCGCAACAAGAAACTGTCGGATGTGTTCTCCGCATATGATAGAAATCTCATCGAAAGCGCCTCGCCAAAGAAGGCGATAGCGACACACGGCATCAGCTGGACGTATACGAAAGAGGCTCTCGCCGCGGCAAAGAAGGCGGGCACTGGCGATATGCCGTCCGTGCTGAAGGTGTCGACGCCGTTCCCATTCCCTGAGAAGCTCGCGGTGGATTTTCTGAGGGGAAAGGAAGAGGTGCTGTGCATCGAGGAGCTCGATCCGGTGATAGAGCGCGCACTCGTCTACGTGTGCGGGAAATATCATCTGGACGTAAAGATACGCGGCAAGCTCACGCATGATGTGAATGACGCCGGGGAGAATACATGCGGCTCCGTGCTGCAGGATATCACGGCGTTCATGGGCTGGCAGATAGCACCACCTGCGACTGCGGCCGATGATGAGACGCTGCCAGAGCTGCCAGTGAGGCCGCCAGTGCTTTGCGCGGGGTGTCCGCACAGGGCTTCGTTCTATGCGGTGAAGCAGGCGATGAAGGGGCGCAAGACGATTTTCTGCGGCGATATCGGCTGCTATACGCTCGGCAATGCGGCACCGCTCGATATGGTGGATACCTGCCTTTGTATGGGCGCTGGCATCAATATGGCGCAGGGCGTCTGGCATGTAGAGCCGGATACGACATGCTTTGCCTTCGTCGGCGACTCGACGTTCTTCGCGTCGGCGATGACGGGTGTCGTGAATGCCGTCTACAACGAAGCCGACATGATATTGGTTGTGCTAGACAACTCGACGACGGCGATGACGGGTCATCAGCCGCACCCTGGCACCGGACACCGCATGATGGAGCTCGTGCCGGGCTATGTAAAGCCCGACATAGCAAACCGCGTGAGCATAGAGAAGGTGCTAGAGGGCATCGGCGTGAAGGCCATTGAGATAGCTGACCCGATGGATCTAGCGTCGTCTGTCGCGGCAGTAAGGAAGCTCGCCGATATGAGCGGCGTGAGGGCGATCATTTTCCGCTTGCCATGTGCCGTCATCATAAAGCCGGATCAGCCGTTCGCCGTCGATCAGGCGAGCTGCATCGGCTGCAGGAAATGCATAAACTCCATCGGATGTCCTGCAATCACATTCGAGGACGGCAAGGCGCATATAGATAGCGCATCATGCACGGGGTGCAGTCTTTGCAGCCAGGTATGTCCTGTAGGCGCGATAAAGGGGGCAGCTTCTGATGAATAATAATATTTTCCTCTGTGGTGTCGGCGGACAAGGTACGGTACTGGCGTCGAAGCTCATCGCGTCTGCCGCCATGAAGAAGGGTATCCCGGTGATGAGTGCCGAGACGATAGGCATGGCACAGAAGGGCGGCTCTGTCACGAGCCATCTGAGGCTCGGAGATGACCTCTACTGTCCCATGCTCGGAGATGGGATGGCCGATATCATCATCGGATTCGAGCCGGCAGAGGCAGTGAGGAACCTGCACTATCTAAAGCCTGACGGGTGCGTCATCGTGAGCGAGAACCCCGTAAAGCCGGTCACGTCCATGCTGAAAGACACAGGGTATGACGGTACGGAGATGATAGCGTACCTGAAGCGGCATATAAAGCATCTCACAATCGTTGACTGCGAATCGGCATGCCGTGAGATAGGATCGATGAAAGCCATGAACATGGTGCTTCTGGGTGCCGCGCTCAGGAGCGGTGCCATAGACCTCTCGATGGACGACATCAAGACGTCCATGCGTGAGCGTGTGAAGCCGCAGTACGTGGAGATGAACGAGCGCGCGCTCGATTATACCGCATGACATATAGCGAAGGGGGAAAAGAAATGGAGATTGCTATACTCGACGGCTATACGCTGAACCCTGGAGATCTCGACTGGAATCCTCTAAAGGAACTAGGTACATGCCGTATATATGATCGCACATCGAAGACAGATGAAGATGAGATTGTCAGCCATATCGGCAGTGCTGAGATCGTCATAACGAACAAGACGCCGCTATCTGAGCAGATATTCGACAGATGTCCTTCTATACGCTATATCGGCGTGCTCGCGACGGGCTACGATATCGTAGACGTCAAGGCGGCGG
>OMZT01000111.1 GCA_900315615.1 uncultured Veillonellaceae bacterium
CAGCACACCTAAGCTCATAGCCGATCTCTTTATCGACGACGTTGATCTTTATGCCGAGCTTTTTTACCTCTGCGAGTACAGCCTGCTTCAGTATCTCACCAAAGTCAAGTTCTGAATAGCGTATATGGCCATGTTCATCAAACACGACGCTTCCCAGCTTCTTGAAGTCATCTGGTGCAATCTTTTCTATGACGCCCTCAGCGATGACCGCAACGCCATAGTTATGTCCGGTGAGGTAACGCTTCACTATAGCGCCGGTTATGATATCCACGACCTGCTGCAAAGGTATCTTTTCCTCTGGGAACTCCTCCGGTATGACAGTGAGCGCAGCACCTGCGGAACGCCCCATCCCCAGGGCGAGATGTCCTGCTGTGCGTCCCATCGCTATCGTGAAATACCAGCGGTTGTTCGTCGTGCGCGCGTCCTCCATGAGATTCTCTATCTCATTAGCTCCGAATGCGCGTGCCGTCTCGAATCCGAATGTCGGTACGCCCTCAGGCAGTGGCAGGTCATTATCTATCGTCTTAGGTACATGAACCACATTGATCGTGCGTCCCACCTTCTTGGCGTATTCCGATACTGCAGCCGAGCTGAAAGCCGTGTCATCGCCGCCTATCGTCACAAGATGTGTAACGCCAAGCTCAGTCAATGTCTCTACGACCGTGCGCAGATCCGATTCTCGCTTCGTGGGATTGAATCTCGACATCTGAAGTATGCAGCCGCCTGTAAGATGTATGCGGCTTACCCTCTCCATATCGAGACGCACGTACTTCTTCTCCCCACGGGCGAGATGTGCGAATCCATCCCGTATGCCAAGGACTTCCCAGCCATGCTTGTTCGCCTCGAGAGTTATGGCCTGTATCACCCCGTTAATACCAGGCGCTGGTCCTCCGCCGCAGACGATCGCTATAACACTTCGTACTCCTATCATGTTATGATACCTCCTTCACGACTTCTTTTATATATAGGTATATTCTTTAAGAAGTATATTTTTCCTGCAATTATATGGAATACAGGACTATAGGAGGCAGCCCTCAGCTTTTTTAATCTACATATGTAACACCTAATGCTATCTTCCTCCACCCACATATCTTAGAGATACTCACGTGCGATATCATCCAGCCAATAGAGAAAGCCCCATCCCGGAGGATAGGGCTCTTGTATTTATATCAATGTCTTCTTGCGCGATGTCCGAGATTGCTCTTAGAATGGACATGCTTTTTTTGTACAGGTCTTTTGGTATGCGGATTGCTATGTGAAGATTTCTTGTTGCGGCGTATCTTCTTATCTGCACTGATCTTTGACACCTTAGCCTTTGCCTTGCCGGCTGTCGGCTTTTCAGCAGCTTCCCTGGCATGAAGCTGTGCACGCTGCTTAGGGGATCTTCTTGTCTTCTTTTTGTCCAGGTTCTTCTTTATGGCGTTCTCTATCTGCCGCAAACAGCTGTACTGGCGCGGCGTGACAAAAGTAATCGCCATGCCTGTTTCGCCAGCTCTGCCCGTCCTTCCTATGCGGTGAATGTACCACTCGGCATCTTGCGGCAGATCATAGTTGAATACATGCGTGACACCCTCGATATCCAGCCCGCGTGCCGCGATATCTGTCGTCACGAGAAGCTGCAGCTTAGCATCACGAAACATGCTCAGCACGCGATTGCGTTCTGCTTGCGTCATATCACCATGCAGAGCATCGGCCATATATCCCCTGCGTGACAGCTCCATCGCGAGCCATGCAGCACGCTTTCTCGTATGGCAGAAAATCATCGCAAGGTATGGACGATATTTATTGACGAGCTCACAAAGCGTATCCAGCTTCGTCTCATCAGTCACATCGACTGTCACCTGCTCTATACTGTCAAGTGTAATATGCTCCGACGCTATATGGATAGAAACGGGTCTTTCCATATACCTATGTGCAAGTCCCTTTATGCGATCCGGCATAGTGGCTGAGAAGAGCAGCAGCTGATGATCTCCGGCGATAGAGGCCAGAAGCTGCTCAACATCGCCGATAAATCCCATGCGAAGCATCTCATCTGCTTCATCGAGGACGATTCTGTTAACATGGCTGAAATCTACAGAATGGTGCCTGAGGTGATCAAGCAGCCTCCCCGGTGTGCCTATGATCAGATGCGGATGCCTTCCAAGACGCTCCTTCTGACGCTCTATATCCTGCCCGCCGCAGATGAGAAGCGACCTTACATCTGTCTCACCGCTAATGAGAGACGCTACCTTTGCGATCTGTTGTGCCAGCTCGCGCGTAGGCGTCACGACAAGTGCCTGCACAGCATCAGCACCGGTTTTTATCTTCTCGAGCATAGGCAGCAGGAAAGCCAATGTCTTTCCTGTACCCGTCTGCGACTGGACGATGGCATCGCTGCCGCTGCGGACTACAGGTATCGCTTGCTCCTGTACCGGTGTCGGTTCCTTTATGCCATTTTGCGCCAATGCTTCTGTGAGCTCATGTAATACATGAAGATCATCAAATGTCAACTCGACAGCACCTCCGTTCCAGACTCAGTAACGAGCACCGTTTTCTCCCACTGTGCAGAAAGCTTGCCGTCCTTCGTCTTCACGATATCCCATCCGTCCTCTTTTTCAAGACGAACCTTATATGTTCCTTCGTTTATCATTGGTTCAACCGTCAGTACCATGCCTGGTACTATGAGCATACCCGTTCCCTGCTCTCCCACATGAGGAACGTAGGGATCCATATGATAGCCCTTGCCGACGCCATGTCCGCCCAGGTCTGTCACAACAGAATATCCGTTAGCATGTGCGTGCTTTTCGCATGCATAGCCTATATCACCAATATATCCCCATGGCCGGATTGCTTCGATGCCGAGTTCCATGCACTCTTTGGCGACACGGACAAGCCTCTCAGCCGCAGGACTGACCTCGCCGACACAATACATCCTCGACGCGTCTGCATAGTACCCATTGAGCTTTGTCGTGATATCAACATTCACGATATCTCCTTCTTTAAGGATACGTTTATGCGATGGTATGCCATGGCACACGACATCATTGATCGATATGCAGCAGCTTTTCGGGAAGCCGCCATAGCCAAGATCAGCCGGTACTCCACCATGCTGGACTATATAGTCATGAACGGCGTCATTTATGGACTGCGTATCCGCACCCGGCTTCACCATCTTCTCGGCAATATCGAGAGCGCCATCATTGATGACCCCGCTCTTCCTGATGCATTCTATATCGCGTTCATTACATATGATTTTCTTAGGAGGGCGAACCTGCCCCTTGAAAAAATCAAATTTCATGCTGTCTATCTTCTGATCGAATGCCAGATGGCAATTCTTATACTTTACTCCGCTGCCACACCAGCAGGGATCATTTCTTTTCATCCTATGATCTCCTTTCCAAAAAAGGCCGCGCATAAGCACAGTCCATTCCATATTATATGACGTATCATTAAAAATATCCAGCACAATTTTCCTTGACACTCGCGTGGAATTGCTCTATCCTTTAAGATAATTATCTTCATCAAATTTTAGGAAAAGGATGTGGCTATCTTTGAAAAAGAGGCTCTTCGCTGCTTTTATAGCAATAATCTTGATTTGCATAGTTGCTATATGGGCATGCCTAGATACCGGTGGTGTACCCGTACTGAACTACCACCAGATAAATGACCGCGATCACAACTCTCTTACCGTATCGACAACGGAGTTCGATCAGCAGATGAAGTATCTCAAAGACAACGGCTACCATACCATCACTCCTGCGGAGCTGATGGACTGGGCGCAAAACGGTACTCCGCTACCGGATAAGCCTGTGGTCATCACACTTGACGATGGATACATAGACAACTATGAGGAAGCCTACCCTATACTAAAGAAATATAACCTGAAGGCAACGATATTCGTGATCACGGATTTCGTCGGCGTATATCCAAACTATCTTACATGGGATACGATCTCTGAGATGCATCAAAGCGGCCTCATCGATATAGAGAGCCACACATTGAGCCATGAAGAGCTGAACAAGGCTCCAAGCACTGAGGAGCTCGATAAGCAGCTGAAGGAATCGCGCAAGGCTCTCGAATGGAGACTAAATAAGACAGTGGACTTCATCGCCTATCCGTGCGGCTCTGACAGCCCTGAGGTGCTCGAACGCACAAAGCTCGCTGGCTACCGTGGCGCATTCACCGTGGACTACGGCCTCGTGCAACAGGACGAGAGGGCCTATGCCATGGATCGCGTGCCCATATTTGGCTGTATGCCGAACGAAATGCGTCGATTCAAGGCGCGTCTGAGATTGACGCGTATCTTCGCGCCGCTCAGCAAGCTCCAGCGTAATCTTTATGATTCTGGGCATGATAAGCTTGCAAATCTGATACCTGTACCGTAATGACAAAAATAACGGGACGCTTACGCGCCCCGTTATTTTTTTGCTCATCTTATGATGCGGCTCATTTCTTTAAGATCTGATCTACCGCTCGGTTGACCTTCTCGATATCCTTTGTATCGCCTGTAACTGCGGCCTCAACTATACAATGCGCGAGATGATCCTTCAGTATCACGCGACTGACGCCATGCACTGCAGAATCAACAGCTGAAAGCTGTATCAATATCTCGCTGCAGTCGCGTCCATCTGAAACCATCTTGCGTACTGCTTCCATATGGCCGATGATACGAGACATACGGTTCAGTATCGCCTTTGTCTCGGTAACCTTATGCCGATGAATATGCTCTGCGACATCTGAGGGATTCCCGATGAGGTCATTATCCCTGATATCGCGGCCAACTGCGATATGCTTAGGCTTTGCAGCGTATTCACCAGCATTATTTCTGCCATCTGCCATCTTATTTCACCGCAAGCGTTACAGTCTCACCATTGATCTTCCATTCGCGTGAGAAGCCGTCCGTGCTGCCATAGACAACGACATTAGCTAACGTAATCGTGCGTATATGCTCCTCATTACGCTTTACGATGTCAGCAAGCTTATCATTCCCATCAACGTATACTGTGATATGATCCATGACCTCGAAGCCGTTATCCTTCCTCATGGTCTGTATCTTGCTCACGATCTCATTTACGAAGCCTTCTTCTATGAGCTCCGGTGTAAGCTTCGTCGAAAGGGCTATCGTGACACCATTATGGCGCTCAGCCATAAATCCGTCGGTCTGTGCCATCGTTACTTCTATATCCTCAGGCTGAAGCTCGAACTCGCCATCCTTCAGCATGACGACAAGCTTATGCGTACTGTCGAGTTCGTCCTTTGCCTTATGGCCATCAAGCCCCGCAAGCACAGCCTTGATCTCGCCGATCTTTTTACCCGCCTTAGGTCCAAGCACCTTGAAATCCGGCTTGAAGCTATAGTTCAGATACGATTCCATATCATCCTTGAATGTGACGTTCTTCACATTCAATTCGCTTGCAACAATCGCAGTATAGAAATCATCAAGCCTGGTCTTGGCATTCACATACAGGTCTTTGACAGGCTGGCGATTCTTGATATTCGCCTCATTACGTGCTGCACGGCCGAGCACGACGATATCGAGAACGGTGCCCATCTTCTCTTCGAGTTCATGATCGATGTATTTCTCGTCCACGACAGGATAATCGCAAAGATGTATGCTCTCAGGTGCTTCCTTGTCAATGCTGCGCACCAGATTCTGATATATGCTTTCCGTTATGAATGGAATCATCGGTGCTGCAGCCTTGGCAAATGTCACCAATGCCGTATAAAGCGTCATATATGCGGCAATCTTATCAGGCTCCATGCCCTTAGCCCAGAAGCGTTGACGGCTGCGGCGTACATACCAGTTGGAAAGCTCATCGACGAACTTCTCGAGAGCCTTCGCAGCCTCTGTGACCTTATAGGATGAAAGGTCTTCATCCACTTCCTTGACCATAGAATTCAGCCTTGAAAGTACCCAGCGATCCATGACGGTAAGGTCGCTGTCTACGAGCTCATATTTCGTCGCATCGAAATTGTCGATGTTCGCATAAAGCACAAAGAATGCGTACGTATTCCAAAGCGTGCCCATGAACTTGCGCTGGCCTTCCTGAACTGCCTTGTCATGAAAACGATTCGGAAGCCACGGAGCACTGTTCTCGTAGAAATACCAGCGGATTGCGTCTGCACCATGCTGATTCAGCGCATCCATCGGATCTACAGCATTGCCCTTCGACTTCGACATCTTGCGGCCATCCTTGTCCTGTACATGGCCGAGCACGATGACATTGCGATATGGGGACTTATGGAACAGTATAGTCGAGATAGCGATGAGTGAGTAGAACCATCCGCGTGTCTGATCGACCGCCTCAGAGATGAAGTCTGCCGGGAAACGGTTCTCGAAGATGTCCTTGTTCTCAAACGGATAATGCCACTGTGCAAACGGCATAGATCCAGAATCAAACCAGCAGTCTATGACCTCCGGCACACGGTGCATTTCGCCACCGCACTTCGGGCACTTTATCGTCACTTTATCGATATACGGACGATGCAGCTCGATATCATCAGGGCAGTTAGAGGACATCGATTTCAATTCCTCGATAGAGCCGATGGCATGCTGATGTCCGCATGAGCACTCCCATACAGGAAGTGGCGTGCCCCAGTAGCGATTGCGGCCTACATCCCAGTCCTGAACATGCTCAAGCCAGTTGCCGAAGCGTCCCTTACCTATCGAAGGCGGTATCCAATTTACCGTATCATTGTTCTTCACGAGCTCGTCCTTCACTGCGGTCATCTTGATAAACCACGAAGAACGTGCATAGTAGATGAGCGGCGTATCGCAGCGCCAGCAATGCGGATAGCTATGAGTGAACTTCGGAGCCTTGAAGAGCTGTCCCTTCTGCTCCAAATCCTTGAGTATCAACGGATCCGCCTTCTTGACAAATACGCCAGGCCAATCCGTCTCCTCTGTCATCTCGCCCTTGCTGTTGACGTACTGAACAAAAGGCATATCATACTTCTGGCAAACGCGGTTATCATCCTCACCGAATGCAGGAGCGATATGTACTATACCAGTACCATCCTCTGTCGTGACATAGTCATCACACATGACATAAAATGCCTTTTTCGGCAGATTACCCTTTGCATAATCATAGAGCGGTTCATACTCGCGGTGCTCAAGGTCGCGCCCCTTCATGCGCGTAAGGACCTCCCGTTCTCCTTCTACGCCATCAAATACGCTGTCAACAAGAGCCTCTGCAAGATAATATACCTCATCACCAACACGGATCTTCACGTAATCCACATCTGGGTTAACGCACAAGCCGAGATTGGATGGAAGTGTCCATGGAGTCGTTGTCCATGCGAGGAAAAAGGCATCCTCATCCTTCACCTTGAACTTGACCATTGCAGAACGCTCCGTCACGTCCTTATAGCCCTGTGCGACCTCATGTGAGGACAGCGGTGTACCACAGCGTGGGCAATACGGAACGACACGATAGCCCTTGTACAGGAGTCCCTTATCCCAGATCTGCTTCAGTGCCCACCATACGGACTCAATATAGTTATTCTCATAAGTGATATAAGGATGATCCATATCTGCCCAGAAACCAACAACATCCGAGAACTGCTCCCACATGCCCTTATATTTCCAAACAGACTCACGGCATTTCTTTATGAACGGCTCTATACCGTATTTCTCGATCTGCTCCTTACCGTTGAGACCGAGTGCCTTCTCCACCTCAATCTCGACAGGCAGTCCGTGAGTATCCCATCCTGCTTTACGAAGGACGTACTTCCCCTTCATCGACTGATAACGTGGGAGCATATCCTTTATGACACGCGTCAGCACATGGCCGATATGTGGCTTGCCATTAGCAGTCGGTGGTCCATCATAAAATGTGAACGTATCGCTGTCCTTACGCTGATCCACGGCCTTTTTTGCGATATCCGCTTTCTTCCAGAACGCCTCTACCTCGCGTTCCCTCTTCACGAAATCAAGGTTCGTGTCTACCTTCTGATACAAATCGTCTTCCTCCCATCCCCCGCACTGCATGGATGCAGGTCTAAGACAAATAAAAAAACCTGTACCTTAATAGGATACAGGTAAATATCTGTACATAACCACCTATTATCACGTGCCAGCACACGTCAGCCCTTAACGGAGGCAGCCGGCTCAGCCTACTACGCGCACCAGCGCCATTCAGCCTGCAGCTCCGGAGTGATCTTCATATCGCTCTATTCCTCACCGTCTCGCACCACACACGGCTCGCTTTCAGTTTCAAGCAGATACTACTCTCTCCATCCATGCCTTTATGACTTTTCTCGGGATATTATATCACGAGTGAATCATTATTTCAAGCATACATACGATAGCCGTACTATATTATCACGTAAAATACACACACCGATGCAGGGGATTTAAATCGTCAGGAAGAATATCTTAATATTGGCGTTTTGTATCATACAATTCACCATATGTTGTCAACGCATCTCCCGACTGGAGGCTTTCTATGCATCAGTATTTATTCTATATAGGGAACTTTCCCATACGCTCATATGGTCTGGTCATATCCTTATCCATCATCCTGGCCGCTGGCACTGCCTACTATCTCGCAAAAAAAGACGGGCGCGGCTACGAGACGTATGTCGTAGACCTCGGCATCGTATGCGGACTTGCAGGCCTCATTGGTGCAAGGCTGTGGGACGTCTTCTTCTTCGACTGGGACTACTATCAGCACCATATAACAGAGCTATTCAACGTATGGCAAGGCGGCATGGCAATACAGGGTGGCATACTGCTTGGCGTCACAGCCGGCATCATATACGCGTGGAAGCACCATCTGGATATACTGGCGATGGCCGACCTCTTTGCACCGGCTATCGTACTCGGACAATCCCTTGGCCGCTGTGCTAATCTCCTGAACGGTGACGCTTTCGGTGCACCGACGGGAACTGATTATGGCATCGTCTACCCATCAACGACACTCGCGCACCACGTCTATGGTGCAGCTCCTCTATGGCCTGCAGAAATATGGGAAGGACAGCTCGACCTCGTGATATTCTGCCTGCTCCTGATCTTTCAATGCAAGGATCGTGCAAAGGGTGAGACGTTCGCCCTCTATATCATCCTCTACTCAGCTTTACGCTTCATGCTGGAATTCCTTCGTGGCGACTATGCAGCGCACGTCATGGATACGATGCTGACAAGCGCACAGCTGACTGCAGCCATCGCATTCATCTTTGCAGCAGCTGCTTTCACATGGTTTCACATCCGCAATAAGATGAAGCCAAAGCGCAATAAACGTTGATTTTGTATCGTTTTTACATTATAATAATAATGATTTTATATTGATTCGAAACATACCGAAAGGCAGGATGAACGTGAAAATCATAGCCCGGCATTTCACAGCAGACTTATACAATTGTAAATACAAAAAGCTGGCAGACGCAAAACAGCTTGAAGACATGCTCCGTAGTATCCTTAACGACTCAAGCTTTCATATATTGAAAATGGATTCATCGATCATCGGCACACCAGGCAGCGGTCATTTGGCTTTATCTGCCCTCATGCAGGAAGGCCATATCGTCATCCACGCATATGACAATCTGAAGTATGTCGCTGCTGATGTTTTCGTGTGTGCAGAAAACGCAGATCCAGAGCGTCTCTTCAAGGATATCCGCAAATACCTCAAGCCAGATAAGCTGAAGACGACGTATCTGAAGCGTGGCGATTTTGGCACGATAACGGATATGAAACCACGCACAAAGACGAAGGTCGCTCCACTTCGCCGTA
>OMZT01000058.1 GCA_900315615.1 uncultured Veillonellaceae bacterium
CCAATTACCAGTCGACTTTGCAGGCGAATCATACGACACAGCAGACTCAGCAGACTCAGCAGCAGGCAAAGAAGGACGGAGATAGACCTGATCGTGATAGACAAATGAAGACAGACCTCTCGCTTGGCGGAATCGACCTGGGAATGACGACTGATGAGGTACATAAGGTATTGGGCAAGGAAGACGATGTCGAGGTAAGAAATGGCTTGACCTTCCTCGAATATCCTAACCTTGAAATCGGTACTCGCACTACGGGTGTCGTCTGTTCATTGGTCTCGAATGGCTCCGTGGAGACGAAACGCCATATGAAAGAGGGTATGACATACAGCGATATGTGCAAGAAATATGGCAAGGACTACGCGAAGATGGAGTGGGGGGACAAGATCCTCTACGAGTACACATTTACGTCAATGCGCGGCGAGAAGGGCTTGCTGCGCTTTGCGATAAGAAAGAGTGATCACAAGGTCGACTATATCAGCGTCAGGATACCAGACTGACCCTTATAGCGTATAGATCTAGATAAGAGCTGCTTCGCGAGTGAGTTATCACTTATGCATAGCACTTTTTTGCAGAAAAAGGTCTGCCGCACGTAGTTTGCGTGTGGCAGACCTTTTACGGTGCATATGGGATTATTTGTTTACGATCAGTGCCATGAATACGAGATCTTCATCGCCGATGTTTTCGATGCCGTGCTTTTCTCCATCATAGCAGAATGCCGTGTCGCCCGGATGGAGCGTGATGTCGGTACCGTTGTCGTTGTAGCGTGCCGTGCCCTTCAGTATATGGTACGATTCGCCATTGCCATGATGATAATGCACGCCGAGGGATGATCCGACCGGGATCGTGACGCATGCGTACATACCACACTTATCTTCGAGCTCTTTTGGCGTGAGGAGCTTTTCGATATACATGTTACCCTTGCCGCCTTGATTGTTATGTGCGGTCACAGTAGTGCTCTTGATTATTGCCATGTATGGTCATCCTTTCTTTTTGAGCCATTTCTCATGATGGTATTATATCATATATCTGGCTTGATAGTTGGTATTTCTATTTTTTTGTGATAGAATATGATGATTGATTTTTGCAGGGGGATTTTTGGGGAGCTATGATCTATATCTTGAAAGTCGGAGCATCTATCGTTTTGCCGCCGGGGATATTCTTTGTGATATTTTTCGTGATCTCGGCGTATTGCGTACATATACAGCAGAAGAGACTTGCGGCCATCATTGCCGGTGTGACGTTGGTGTTTTACCTCTTGTCGACGGGATTCGTGGCTGAACATCTGATGGGGTGGCTTGAGTCCGCATATGATCCGCCAGTATCGCTCGAGACGGAGGGCGCGGACGGTATCATCATGCTAGGCGGCGGCGCATATCCGGATGTGCCCGATTATGACGGCATGGGGGCACTTGCAGCAGGGCCGGCGAGCCGTATGCTGACGGTGATACGGATAGAAAATGACCTAGGCGTTCCCGTGCTGTTTTCTGGCGGGCAGGTGTATGCTGACAGCGGCAAAGAGGCAGAGATTGCAAAGCGTAATCTGATGTCGTTCGGCGTGCCTGAGGAGCGTATCATCGTCGAGGGCAATAGCCTGAATACGAATCAGAATGCGCGCTACTCTGCACAACTCTTGAAGGAGCACGACATAACGCATCCAGTGCTCGTGACGAGCGCTTTTCATATGAGGCGCTCTGTGCTGAATTTTAAGCAGATGGGCGTTGACGTGATACCGTATCCGACGGATTATCATGCGTCTAAGGAGCATGTATTCCACTATACGAAGCTGCGCCCCTCGGCTTCGGCACTCGTCGACAGTGTGACCGTGATGCAGGAGACGATGAGGACGCTTATCACGTATGTGCTGAAGGTTTGATGTTGCACGATATGGTAAAGGAGGGTGTGCTGTATGACGAAAGATCTTACGACGGGACGGCCGGCGCGGCTCATCCTGCTTTTTACATTACCGCTCATTGCGGGGAATATCTTTCAGCAGCTGTACGGCTTCGTCGATACGCTTATCGTAGGGCGTATCCTGGGGGTTGATGCGCTGGCAGCAGTCGGCTGTACCGGTGCTCTGCTGTTCTTTATCATGGGATTCGGTATGGGGTCTACGTCCGGGTTTTCCATATATACGGGTCAGAGGTTCGGCGCAGGTGACATGGACGGTGTCAGGCAGAGCTTTGCGGCGTGCATGGTGATGACGCTGCTTACGTCTTTGGCTATGACGGCCGCGAGCGTGCCGCTTTGCCGCTGGGTGCTCACCGTCATGCAGACACCGCCAGAGATCATCGATGGCGCGTACGACTTTATCTCGATCATCTTCGCATGTCTGTTCGTCCCTTTCTCGTTCATGATGCTGACGAATATCATACGCGCGCTCGGGGACAGCCGTACGCCGACCATTATGCTGGCACTTTCACTAGCGTCGAACATCGTGCTCGAGCCGCTTTTTATCATGGTTTTCGGCTGGGGCATTCCCGGTGCCGCATGGTCAGTGGTTGTCGCGCAGGGCTTCGGTGCCATCCTGGCATTTTTGTATATATGGTGTAAGCTGCCGCTTCTACATGTGAGAAAGAGCGACTGGCATATGTCATGGCGTTTCTTGTATGAGCATATGCGTATTGGGCTTCCTATGGGATTCCAGAGCAGCATCATCGCAATCGGTGCCGTGATACTCCAGATAGCACTCAACAATCTCGGCCCTGTGGCCGTGGCCTCATATGCGGCTTCGCAGCGTGTTGACGCTATCGCTACGATGCCGATGATGTCATTTGGGATGACCATGGCGGCATATACGGCGCAGAATTACGGCGCGAGGAAGTTTCGCCGCATAGGTGATGGCGTGCGCCAGTGCATTTATATGTCTGTCGGATTTTCTATCGTGGCGGGGCTCTTTAATGCTATCATGGGCCCAGAGCTGATATGGCTCTTCGTCGGTGACGCAAATCAGCAGGTCATAGAGTATGGCCACATCTATCTCATCATACAGGGCGCGTCGTATTGGATACTGTCTTTGCTTTTCATCTTCAGGTTCACGCTGCAGGGTCTGGGGCAGTCCATCGTGCCGACGTTTGCCGGTGTGATGGAGCTCTTCATGCGTGCGATAGCGGCATTGGTGCTCGTGGCATACTTCGGCTACGTCGGCGCGTGCTTCGCAAGTCCTATGGCATGGCTTGGCTCGTGCGTGCCGCTTGCTATAGCGTACCTATATACGCGCAAAAGCATATACAAGAGGTTCCGCAGGGAATTGCAATAGTGTTTCCTGTTGAACGGAGCTTTTATCTATGTTAAAATATAATTAGCTTTTTAGGGAAAGCATCCTGTACGGGGATGCTTTTAGCGTAGTTTTACACTTGATACAAAACGACGCGGCGCAAATCCATGATTTCCATCGTGTGATAAGCCGTGACATTTGCCCGTTTATTTGTTCATTTCAAATCTGTAATGCCGCCGTTTGTGCATATCTCGCAGCATAGAGAGGAGGTATGAGCAATGAAACCGATAAATCAGCTGAAACATGTTTTCGTTATCTTGCTGGTTATGCTTTTTTGCGCTCATACTGCGTATGCGGATGCCTTGCGTGCCGGAGTCATTTCGAGCAGGGAGGGCATGCTCGAGGCATCGTATGGTTTCGGGAGTGGCTTTGCCGCTGAGTATATGCAGATGATATCTCAGTATCTGGGCGATGATGTGGTCATGATTCACGGTACACTCGAGGATTGCAAGAAACGGCTTGAGAGCGGAGATATCGACGTCATCGCGGGTGTTTCGCGCAGTGAGGCGGATGGGCTGCTCTTGTCGGAGATTCCCATGGGTATTGTCGGACACAGCTATGCGCTCCCCGTTTATCTGGCAGTGAGCCCACGAAATACAGCCCTTGCAACTAGATTGTTCGATGTGGAGCAAAGGGTTGCAGTCGA
>OMZT01000017.1 GCA_900315615.1 uncultured Veillonellaceae bacterium
TATATCTGTTCAGCTGAAGAATGTCAAGAGCTTTTTCTCAGCGTCTATCCATTACCTAAGCTGTGCGATATACTTCGTGCCCCATGAGCCGATATCCTGGATAACCGTACGGAACTCTTCTCCGATATCGCTGAGCGAATACTCTACTCTCGGTGGAATCTGCTGATAATCCTTGCGGACGATCATATTGTAATCCTCGAGCGATTTCAGCTGGCGGGATAATGTCGTATGTGTCATATCTTCTGGCATCAACCGCAGCAGCTCATTGAATCTGATGCCCTCATGCTCTGACAGCAGATACAAAAGATACATGGACCACTTGCTGGCCAGCACTTTCTGCGCTGTGAAATACGGGCATACTCCGAAAAGATCCTTGCTTTTTGACATTTTATTTCCTTCTTCCTTTTACGGTATCATTTTCAATACCAGTACCAAAAAAGAACGTACTTGTTTTTTTATTCCTTTATGATATTATAGAACCATCGAATCAATAAGACAAGAACCGGAAGGGGACATTCACCATGACAAAGCAGGAATTTTTGACATATCTCCCAAAGCATACCAGCGGCATCCTCTCAACCATAGGTGCAGATGGAACGCCGGACGGACGCGGTTTCGAATTCCAGTATGAGGAAAATGACCGCTATTATTTTGGGACGGCAAACACGAAGGACGTTTGGAAGCAGCTTGCGGCTAACCCGAAAGCCGCCTTCACCTACATGGAGCCAACGGGCAAGTTCACCGTCCGCATCCATGGCGATATCCATATCATCACGGATCAGGCAGAGAAGAAAGCCGTGTTCGACCGTATAGATCCACTCGTACAGAAGATGTATAAGAGTTTTGATAATCCCGTCTTCGAGCTGATCTATTTCGATCATCCGACATGCCGCCTTGCAAAAGGTTTCGGCACGTCTAAGCTCGTTGCTGACTAAGACGCTTTACAAAGATATCCACACATACGCTCCCTACTAAGTAGATAGATGAAATAACAGCATCTCTTTACCTGGTAGGGAGTTTTTTACGCGCCGGTCATTGGCTCGTACGAAGTGAAATGAACGGCAAAAAGGCTACAGAGAGCTGCTCAAAAAACGACATATTTGCCGTCAGATGGGGTGAATCCCAGAAAAACTCGTCAGATAAGGCTCTAAAAACCTTGACTTTTCACCTGTGGGTACTATAATAAGACGCAAGTTTTCACGATTTTTCAACCGTCTTTAAGAAAGAAGTCTTACCGCATGCAGTTATCCCTGATCCAGATTGCCCTCATGATCCTGACCATTGCCGTGGCTATCAGCGGTGGTATCTACGCCGCCAGGTCTGTACATTCCGCTGATGGTTATAGCCTTGGTGGACGTTCAGCCGGCGTTCCGATGGTAGCGGGGACTATTGCGGGGACGTGCATCGGTGGAGGTGCAACCGTTGGTACGGCACAGCTTGCCGGTACCATAGGCCTATCGGCGTGGTGGTTCACCATCGGAACGGGACTTGCTTTCATCATCATGGGTCTCTTCTATGCACGCCCCCTGCGTGGCACGGCTCTGGAGACCATTTCACAGTACCTCGTGCTGAACTACGGAAAGGGCGCTGGTCATTTCACGACTGCTGTCTCGTCGCTCGGCATCTTCTTCAGTGCTGTGGCAAGCTGCTTGCCGGGCATCGCCATCTTCGCCGCCCTGACTGGTATGCCGGCATGGATTGCCGCACTGCTGTTCACGGCGCTCGTCGCATGTTATGGTTTCTTCGGTGGGCTGAAAAGTGCTGGCGTCGGCGGCATGGTCAAGGCCGCCATCCTCTGGAGCAGCCTCTCTATCGCAGGTGCGCTCGCCTGGAACGGTATCACGGAAACTCCGGAAGCTAGCGCCCTGCTTCCTGCCTATCCCTGGTTCAGCCTGCTCGGAAACGGCGTGCAGAACGCCCTCGTAAGCGTTTTCTCCCTGCTCGTCGGTGTCCTTTGCACGCAGAGCTATATCCAGGCTATCTTCTCAGCATCGAACCCGCGCACCGCTTCTGTCGGCGCTTTCACGGCCGCTCTCATCACGATTCCTGTCGGTCTGCCCTGCGCCATGATCGGTATGTATATGCACGTTGCTCATCCCGACGTTTCTCCTCTGCTGGCTCTGCCGACGTATCTGCTGACTGAGGCGCCGGTCGTCCTCGGCTCCGTCGCCATGGGCGGCATCATGCTTTCACTCATCGGCTCCGTTGCCGGTCTTTCTCTCGGTATCGGCACGATGCTCACAAAGGATTTCTTTGCCAAGCTGCTACGCGTTTCTGGTGACGCTTCGATGCTGCGGCTCAGCCGCGTCGTCGTGCTCGGCGTCATCCTCGCGTCCTGTAGCTTTGCACTTTTCAACGAGGGCTCGCAGGTGCTCTTTTGGAACTACCTCTCCATGGCTCTGCGCGGTGGCGGCATCTTCCTGCCCCTGACCATCGCGGTATTTCGCCCGCAGGCCGTCGCGCCTCGCCTTGCTCTCTTCTCTATGCTCGTCTCAACTGGAGCGGCTGTCGTCGCTGCTGCCATGCACACGAGCATAAGCCCGCTATTCATCGGCCTCGGCGTCAGCGCCATCTTGCTGATTCCGGCGCTGTTCTTCCATAATGATGACGACGACGGCGGCGAGCCTATTCCCGTTGAAAACTGACGTTTCCATGGAAAAACGGCTTGCTTCATGTGGACTTCTCTCCAATCGTGAATTGACGACTCTCTGAGTCCGTACTGATGATCATATGCACCTTGGCGAACAAAGCACGCATTCGTCAAGGTGTACTGACCTCAAAATAAAGGCTCCTTATCGGATGGACGATTCCTGTCCGATAGGGAGCTTTTATCGTGGCTGGGTTACTTTCCGCGCAGGCGGCGTATCTCATCGGCGTAGCCATCGAGGTCATTTGGCGTCTCAAGGATGAATGGCAGGCCGCATAGTGCCGGGTGGCATGTCACGCGCTGCAATGCCGCAAATCCGATACAGCCTTCGCCGATCTTCGCATGGCGGTCTTTATGCGCGCCGCAAGGATTCATGCTGTCGTTCAGATGGACGGCACGCAGGTGGTCAAGTCCTATGACACGGTCAAATGTATCGAGCACCCCGTCAAGGTCTCCTGCTATATCATATCCGGCGTCCCAGACATGGCACGTATCGAGGCAGACACCGAGCTTGTCCTTCAGCGATACAGCATCTATGATCGCACGTATCTCCTCGAAGCTCCGCCCGACCTCTGTGCCCTTGCCCGCCATCGTCTCGAGCAGTACCGTCGTATGCTGCTCAGGTGTCAGCACATCATTCAAAAGCTCTGCTATATAGGAGATTCCTTGCTCTGCTCCCTGCTTGACATGGCTGCCCGGATGAAAGTTATAGAAATTCCCAGGCAGATACTCCATGCGCTTTAGGTCATCTGCCATCATCGTATGCGCCAGCTCACGAAGCTCCGGCTTTGCCGCACAGGCATTCATCGTATATGGCGCATGGGCGACAAGAGCCGCGAATCCTCTCTCCTGCAGCAAGGCACGAAGCGCCGCCGCATCATCAGGATCGACAGGCTTTGCCTTCATCCCGCGTGGGTTTCGCGTAAAGAAAGCGAAGGTATCCGCCCCGATAGAAAGCGCCGTTTCACCCATTTTGAGGAATCCACCCGTTGTGGATAGGTGACAGCCGATATGTAGCATGGTATTCACTCCTTTTCCAGTGGAAGGGAAATCGGTATCTCACGGACGCTCTCGCCCGTGTAGTCAAAAATGATTGCTGTCTTGCGTTTGGGCATCCTTATATCATGAATATCATAGTCGAATATCTCGATATGATATTTCATGCGGTTATCGCGCCAGTTCGTGAAGCGATACCCGGGGATGTATGCACTAGGGCGATCGCTTCGCCAAAATGGCGCCGTGATATCCTCGTATCGCTTCATGTTCCAGTCCAGCACGGTAGGTCTGATACGTCCGCCATCTGTCATCAAAGAATCATACCGCAAGAGGTTATCCATCCTGCCATCCGTGATGCCTCGCTCTGCGGCAAAGCTAGAAAGATACTCGTAAAGAAACCTCGTGCTGTGGCTGACGCGATGAAATCCCTTTTTCTCCCACCAGTCGGTGAGGTGCTTCCAAAAGCTGAACGCGTCGCCGCCCTCCACCTCATGGATGAGCCATTCCGTCGTATGGCGGCAGCGCCCCGCATTGTAATAGTACTCAAAGACGGCTTCAAAGCTATGGAACCATCTGATGTCATCATAGCTCAGCGCGTCAGAGCGGAGAACCTCGTACGGAGCCATATCCATATAGGCATAGCCGTAGCGATCGACGAGCTCCATCATCGAAGCGCCCTTTAGGAACTTCAGGAAGCCGAGCTGCAGCATATCGACATGAAGCGCATAGACATCATTGAATGAGCGATGGAAAGAGTCCATGCCCTCACCTGGCAACCCGATGATGAGATCTGCGTGCAGGTGCATGTTATGCGGCGCGAGAAGCCTCTTGATATGGCTTTTGATCTGCTCCCAATCATTCACGCGGGAGACCGCCGTAAGCGTCCGCTCGTTCGTCGACTGGATACCGATTTCGAGCTGCACGCGCCCGCGCGGCATAGCGTTCAGCACCCGAAGAGCCTCCTCATCGATGTAATCTATTGCCACTTCAAAATGGAAATTGGTACGCACATCCTCAGGGTATGCGAGGATATGCTCCAATATGGGCATGAAATGCGTTTTTTTCGCATTGAACGTGCGATCGACGAATTTCACCTGCCGCACGTCATGCTCGACGAACGTATCGAGCTCATGGAAAACGCGCTCAAGCGGCAGGAAGCGCACGCCCTTTGTCGCACAGGACAGGCAGTAAGCGCACGAGAACGGACAGCCGCGCGACGTCTCATAGTAAAGGATACGCTCCTTCAGCGTGTCAAGCTCTCCACCATGATACGCGAAAGGAACCGTATTGAGATCAGCTACCGTCACATCACGCCCGATATGAAGGCTGCCATCTGCCGCCCGCCATGCAAGCCCCGGCATATCCGAAGGCGCAAACCCCTGTGCCGAGAGCCTGCGCACCGTCTCCTCGCCCTCGCCCCGGATGACCGCACCGACCACCTTGAACTCCTTCATGAACTGCTCCGTCTCATAGGAGACCTCAGGGCCTCCGCAGATGATGACAAGCTCCGGCATGACCTTCGGCAGCAGCCGCAAGAGCTTCTTCACGAGCTCGATATTCCAGATATAGCAGGCAATACCGAGCACATCCGGTCTCTTATCGTAGATTTCACCGAGGATGTCCAGCAGCTGATGGTTGATCGTAAGCTCAAGTATCTCTGAGCCTGGCACACATTCACGCAGGTAGCGGATAGCAAGTGACGTATGCGAATATTTTGCGTTGAGTGCCAGCCAGACCATTTTCCCCATGCTCATATCCCCCACTATTTTCTACTCAGTTTCTCCTCGGCGGTGGTATTCCCACCCTTTAGCGCCAAGATGACACCGACAGCTATCAGCACGAATCCTATCCCAAAATACTCTGTCACAGGCTCATCGAGCAGCAACCACCCGAGCAATGTACCGACAATTGGCTGAAAGAACATGAACAGCCCGCCGATGGATGCGTCCATATATGTCAGTCCCTTGTTCCACAGGCAGAATCCCGCAGTCGTCGATATGAAGCCGAGATATAGCACAGATCCCCAAATATCAGGTGAAGCCATCGCACCGATATCGGCATCACTCGTCAGCCACCAGAGCCCATACGGTGTCAGGCAGAGAAAGGCGATAAGCACGCTGTAGAACGTGACCGTGATAACGGAATATTTGCTCAAGAACTTCACGAGTACGGACATCAGCGCCCAGGTCACCGCGGCGACGAACAGCGACAGTCCGCCAAGCGCTGAAACCTTGACATTGTCAGGATCGAACACGATGAACAATACGCCGATCGTCGCCAGCACCACAGATAACACGCGCCCCGCCGTCAATTTCTCGTGCAGGAGCCACCATCCGAATACGACCATGAACGCAGGCGTCGCTGCCGTGATGACAGAGCCCGTCTGCGCCGATGTCAGCATGGTGCCGGTCTCCTGCGTAACGATACTGATCGTCTGACCGCAAAGAGCAGATAGTATCAAAAGCTTCCAGTCCGCTCGGTCTATGTGCAGATTGACATGCAAAAAGCGGATAAGCGCCAAAAGCGCGATGAGCGCCGTGCCATACCGCATCCATACGAGCGGGACAGGCGGGATGACGAACACGGACAGCCGTACAGCAATGAACATACCGCCCCATATACTCCCCGCAAGAGAGAGAAGGATAGAGCCGATGATAAGATTCCTCATAGATGTACCTCCAAAACCATATAGATTTTATCATATATCACCGTACTCTGAACAGGTATATGTATATTTTATTGACCGTAGTACCTATTAAAAATCCTATGGCATGGCTGCCGTGATAGCTGCATTGCAATCCTGACATGTGAAAGAGTGATCTAGTAGCCACTACATCATCATTCATAGTGCCGACGCTTTATGATATAATATAAGCAAAGGTCATGAGAGGGGCGTCAGCATGCGTGAAATCACAACATCCATTTATACATTTGAAGATATAATAAAAGGCAACTGCATCTATGTCGACAAGACGAGATACA
>OMZT01000178.1 GCA_900315615.1 uncultured Veillonellaceae bacterium
CACATATTGACACCCGAAAACGGCATTTCGCCCATCGTGAACGTATATCTGCGCCCTCGTAGCTCCATCACATGCTTGAACGCATCGATACTGCCGGCCTGCTGTATGAGCTGGTATATCGCAGATGATTCATCCGGGGCGAGTGCCAGACTGCCAGAGAGCAGGCGGCCTTCGCCGTCCAGTAGGAACACCTGACGGTCATCGCCGTGCTGGAATTCGTGCAGGTAGGTATGGTACAGCTTGCGTTCTCTGATCGTCAGTATGAGCTCTGCCATCGTTTCACCGCTGTCTGATATGACAGGCTGGCGGTAGAACAGTACTTTTTCATAGGCGGTAAGCTGCGTATCCGTCATCATTTGAGGATGTATGCCATGCTGTGTCCGTACTTTTTTCAGGATGGCAGCGGTCTCTTCCTCCGTCAGTGTACGTACTGAGCCATATGTCTTGCTGCTTATGAGCTGATGTGATGCTGGTATGATACAATATGCGTCTGAAATCTCTGGATGATTGCGGCGCACCTCCTCCAGCATGGTAGCTACGGCGTTTGCGTCATTTGTGCCTTTGGACGTTTTAGCCACGGCGGTTTTGAACCGATCATTGCATGAGAGGCTTACGGCCTGTAAGTATATGGTCTCAAACACGCCGTCGATTTCACTATTGCCGACGGAGACTTGCCTTGATAGTGCCTCGCTGTATGATTTGACGAAGTTCGTCGTAAGCTGCTGATTATATAGTATGGCTCCGAGTATGATGAATATGAAGTTTAGTGACAGGACAGCAGAGAAGGTCTTGCTGCGTACATTCAAGTTCATCTAAGTCGCGGGCGAAACGTCCGCACACCTCCATTCTGTTAGCGAAAGGTGTATCTAATCAAATGGTGAAAGCCCTTCGATGTGATCACGAGTTTGTCAAGCTGGCATGGAAGGGTCACGAATACGGATTCTTTGACTATAATATCAGAAAAGTGGAATGGTTTTCAACTGAAATCCGCGAGGATCCCCCGTCCTCAAGCACCGAAGGGGGCTAGGGCGGGGAGGAATCGCGGCTTACATATATTGATTTTTTGACTAATAGATGCTATACTTCAATCAGTCGAAACGATAGGAGTATAGCATCTATGCGAGATTTGCAACATAACGCCCATTCAGTTTTCTCTATGTATTACCATCTGGTTCTTGTAGTGAAATACCGTCGAAAAGTCATCAACGATGATATTTCCAACAGGCTTCGAGAAATGTTCGATGCTATCGCACCGAAATATGGCATCGTCTGCGAAGAATGGAACCATGATGTCGATCATGTCCATATCATGTTCACCGCACAGCCAAAATCTGAGCTGAGCAAGTTTATCAATGCTTACAAGAGCGCAAGCAGCCGCCGTATAAAGAAAGAATTCCCTGTTATCCGCCAGAAGCTCTGGAAGGAGTATTTTTGGAATCAGAGCTTCTGCCTGCTCACGACCGGCGGCGTTCCCATCGAGGTTATCCGGCAGTACATCGAAGATCAAGGACACAAGAATTGAGAAAGGAGGGTACGCCATGAAGAAACTCAAAGACCTGCCATACTGCTTTGGGCTGAAGATGCAGGCGTACCCATCCAGTACCCAAAAGCGTATCATTGATAAGAACATAAATTTTTCCCGCTTCTACTGGAACCAGCTTGTATCGGCAAACAAAAAAGCCGCTGGTCTCAAACATGCTAAATCCTTTTCTTGGCCATGGGCTGACAATCAGCTTGCTCATTTGCGAGAGCTTGCCAATCCAAACTGCAAATTGTTGAAACAACTAAATCCTTTTCTCAATGATGCAGAACTTGACAGTGACGTTCCCATGCAGGTCAAGGCCAACTACCAAGCTGCGTGGAATCTATGCAAGAAGGTCAAGTCCGTCCAGCCGCCGAAGTTCCACAAGAAGCATGAGAACGGCAGCTACCAGACATCGAATCATTATAACGGCAAGAAAATAGCTGTCGCCTCGCCCTACAACGGAAACATAAAGTTCCTCGATGAACACCACATATTCCTCTCGAAGGTAGGGCGAATCCGTACTGCATTCTCACCGAAGCTATATTTTCGTATTGCTCAGATGGTGCAGAACGGTGGTGAAGTGCGTCTCACGAAAGCTAAGGTCTCCCGTGATGCCTGCGGGGACTACTTTGTGTCTTTCCAATTCGCTTCAGACGTGCCGTATGCGGCCACTTTTGCAAAGACAGGTTCTAGTATCGGCATTGACCTGAACCTCGACAATTTCCTGACGGATTCCAACGGCGATGTCATTGACAACCCTCGTTTTTACCGACAGGCGAGGACGCAGCTCGCAAAGGCCCAGCGTAAGCTTGGGAAGCGGTGCGCCCGTGCCAAGAAGGAACATCGCACACTCCGCTTGGCGAATAACTACCAGAAGCAACGCAAGCTCGTCTCCCGCATCCATCGCAGAATACTCCGGCGCAGGGACAGTTTCCTGAATGAACTCTCCACGACACTCATCAAGAACCACGATCTGGTCGCGGCAGAAGAACTCAGGAGCAAAAACCTGCTGAAGAACCATGCCCTTGCGATGTCCATTTCGGATGCTGGCTGGCGTACTTTTCTCTCCATGCTGGAATACAAAGCGGAAATGCACGGCAAGACGTTCCGCGCTGTAGACCCGAAGAACACCACGCAGACCTGTTCACACTGCGGTCATGTCCTTGACAAAGAGCACAAGCTCACGCTGAAGGACCGCGAGTGGAAATGTCCCGTTTGCGGGACGTTCCATATCCGCGACCACAACGCGGCGAAGAACATCTTGGCTAAAGCATTAGCCTAACCTACATCAGAAAGCCGTTGGCAACGAGCGGCTTTGATGCCCTTGGTAACTACAAGACCTCCACGGTGTCGGGAGAAATCTCGGTATCGCGAGCCCTGCGTATCTAGGGAATTTGCGGCAAATGATAACAACTACGGTTGTCAGGCCCCGCAAGCCCCGCCTCAAGCGCCGAAGGCGCTAGGCGGTGGGTCGTTGACCTAAATATGCTTTATTTCTTCTGTGCCGGATAGAGTGGGCTTTCTAAATTCTTTACTTTTATATGAAAAAGATGTACAATGAAGCGAAGCAAAAAGGGGGTCATTGAATGCACGTCGTGGTTGTTGGAGTGGGAAAGCTGGGGTACAGCATTGCCGAGCTGCTGTCTAAGGAGCAGATGGATGTCGTCGTGATCGATCGCGACGCGGCACGTCTGGAGGCCGTGAAGAATACGCTTGATGTGCTGACAGTGATGGCAAATGGAGCGAGCCCTATCACGATGAACGATCCTGCTGTGAAGGGCGCGGATATGCTCGTGGCAGTGACGGCGAGCGATGAGGTGAATATGGTCGCCTGTATCCTTGCCAAGAAGCATGATATTACACATACCGTGGCGAGGATACGCGATATGCAGTTCATGAGCGAGGCGAAGGACTATCTGAAGCAGAATTTCGATATAGACCTGATGCTGAATCCTGAGCTCATTACCGCACGCGAGATTACGCGTATCCTGATGACACCGGCGGCTCTCGACGTGGAAGATTTTGCGGGTGGCAGGGTCAGGCTTTTTGAGACGAAGGTGCACAGGAAGTCGCCGTTTGCCAATGTGCCGCTGAAGGATATCAACCTGCCGAAGAATGTACTGGCGGGTATGATCTACCGCGATCACCGCATGATCATCCCGCATGGTGATGATTGCCTTTATCCGCACGACAATGCTTACTTCATCGGCGATCAGAAGTCGATTGAAGATTTCAGTGAGAATTTCGTGCGACGTGATGCGAAAAAGCTGAAGCGCGTGATGATCATCGGTGCGGGACGCTGCGGAAGGTTCCTGGCACCGATGCTTGATGCAGAGGATATCGGTGTAAAAATCATAGACCTCGATGAGGAGCGCTGCCGCATGACGGCGGAGAAGCTGTCAAAGGGGATGTCGATCTGCGGCGATGCGACGGATATGGATCTCTTGGCAGACGAGGGAGTGGCAGAGGCAGATATGGTCGTCTGCCTGACGGATGACGACAAGCTGAATCTCATGCTTGCTCTATTGGCTAAGCACTTGGGCGCACGGCAGACGGTGGTGCGAGTGGCACGTATAGAGTACGTGGATCTCATGCGAAAGGTCGGAGTCGATATCGTCGTGTCGGCAAGGTTGCTGTCTGCTAGCGAGGTACTCGCATTCGCCAGGCGTGGCGGCGTCGCGAAGGTGTCTATCCTTGAGGGTGCCAAGGCAGAGGCTGTGGAGGTCGTCGTACAGGATGGGGCGCCGGTTGCGGGCAAGAGGCTGATGGATGCGAAGCTTCCGCGTGAGTGCCTGGTATGTGCATATGTGCGCGATGGCGATGTGACGATCCCAAATGGTACTGCGGTGCTGCAGCCAGGTGACCAGGTGGTGCTGTTCATACAGACGAGCTTCGCCAAAAAGGTTATGCAGTACTTCAAGGGGGACAGGTAGATGAGACTGTTTGCTTTCCTTTTGGGGCGAATGCTGCTTCTCTTCTCCGTGATGTCTGCGGCTGTTATCGTGATGGCGGTGCTTCTAGAAAAGCCCGGTTCCAGGCTTTTCCTGGCGCCGCTCTTTTTTTCGATGGTTTTGAGCTATCTGCTGTCGCGCTGGGGCGGTACGGATTCACGGCGCGGCATGGAGGTGAGGGGCGGCGCACTTTACGTCGTGCTGTCGTGGCTGGTCCTCGGCGTGCTTGGCAGCCTGCCTTGGGTGATGAGCGGCAATCCGCTGAATGTGGCTTTCTTCAGGAGCATGATGGCGGTGACGACCACGATGGCGCTGCCGGCAGGCGGCGTGTTTGCCCTGTGGCAGGCGGTGCTGGCGTGGATGGGTGGACTGCATTTTTTGATGCTGCTTGTGACAGCCATACCACAGGTGACGGGGAGGTCTGGACTCGCCCTATCGGCGCGGCAGATGGTATTCTTTTCGCCTCGGTACGCGAAGATGCGTACGGGGATGCTGGCCGTCGGGTCTATGTATGCCGCATTGACGGCTGCAGGTGCAGTGATATACTTCTTTTCGGGGCTGACGCCCATGCAGTCCGTGTCATGGGCTATGCAGACGATATCGACGACGGGTGGTACGATGCCATTCGAGCGCGCGATGGATGTGTCATCTGTCGCAGGAAGTGGTCATGCTGGTATCTGGCTTGGACGAGGCCTTCTCGAGGTGAATGAGTCCGCATTGGAGATCGCGACGGTGGTGATACTCTTGCTGGGCGGTGGGAATTTCCTGCTGTATTGGAAGTCGATAACGATGAAAAGCTTCGGGATGCTGATTCATGATACGGAGCTTCGGGCGTTCCTGTCGATGATCGTCGGGGTGGGACTTCTTATCAGCTTGTTTCTGCTCGGGTCTGGTACGGTGCCTGATCTCGCGGAGGCGTTCAGGGATGGGCTTTTCTGTACCGTTTCTTTTATGACGACGAGCGGCGTTGTGCCTCCTGACGCGTCCGGGTGGCCGGATTTCGTGCGGCTTCTGTGCATGATGCTGGCTTTTGCCGGTGGGTGCATCGGGTCAACGACGGGCGGGCTCAAGACCATGCGCGTAGTGGTGCTGTGGAAGTCAGTCGTGCAGGAGATGCACATGACGACGCGCCCAAGGCTGGTGCCTGTTGTACGCGTGGATGGTATGCTTGTCCCC
>OMZT01000022.1 GCA_900315615.1 uncultured Veillonellaceae bacterium
AACGAAAAAATCACAAATCAGTCATGTTGTCTTAGATAGCAGTTGGGAAAATTCTGCTGCCTATATACTGGAGCACAATGATGACGTTATGGCTTACGCCAAAAACGATCATCTTGGATTCAATATTGTTTACGTATATGAGGGGATCATAAGACAGTATATCCCGGATTTCCTGGTTAAATTAAGCAATGGTAAGACATTGGTACTCGAAATCAAAGGACAAGATTCCGATCAGAATCGAGCTAAAAGGGAAGCCTTGGCTGATTGGTGCGATGCTATTAATAACCTCGGTGAATACGAGAAGTGGGAATTTGATGTCGCATTTAGCACTGCCACAATGAACGGAATTATTCAAAAGCATTTGTAAACGGAGAAGGTGTTTTATGGCGGGAATACTTTTCCATCTTTTAGAACAGGAATCCGTTGACGAAAAAATAAGCAAATGCCTTAATACGCCGTGAGCAATAAGGCATTTGACAAGAGCGTACTCCGCTGTTATAATAGAGCTTGTCTTGGAGAGGTGTCCGAGTGGTTTAAGGAGCTGGTCTTGAAAACCAGTGATACCGCAAGGTACCGTGGGTTCGAATCCCACCCTCTCCGCCAGAGTATTCAAGGACTTGGTTGATCCCAAGTCCTTTTTTGTATGGTTTACCCATTGGCTGGGACGGCAGCGGATATGGACACCTGCGGGCTGCATACGAACGTATCGCCGCACCGCAGCATGGTACATGTACGATGTGTTTGATGAAGGGCTGTCGATTGGTTAAAAATTACATCGTGATGTAATTTTTTGTTTATTTTTCTTCAAATATGCATTACAATGTATTTGAGGTGATTTTTATGGAACGAATTCCAAGACCAAAGGCCATGGATTTTCTTTGGAGATGGCATGCGAAAGACATCATTAAAGTCGTTTCCGGATTGCGAAGAAGTGGAAAATCAACGCTTTTGAAACTCTTTAAGGAAGAACTTCTCTCTCGGGGTACAAAGCAGGAAGCCATCCAATTTCTGAACTTTGAAGACCTGTCCTACGAAGAACTGTGCCAGGATTATCATAAGCTCTACCACTATCTCGTAAACCATTTGCAGCCGGATGTAATGAACTATATTTTCCTAGATGAGATCCAGAACGTTTCTGGCTTTGAAAAAGTAGTGGACACCCTGTATCTACGCCCTAATGTGGATCTCTATATCACTGGCTCCAATGCGTATTTCTTATCCGGCGAACTTGCCACGCTTCTCTCGGGACGTTATGTGGAGTATAAGCTTCTGCCGCTGTCTTTTGCGGAATACTGCCACTCCGTAAAAGCACAGGGAAAAACGCCGGCCCAGAACTATCGGGAATATATCAGCACCAGCTCTCTGCCCTATACCATTAATCTGGCCGATTCAGCCTCTCTGTCAGATTATCTGCGCGGCACTTACAGCACGATCGTCTTAAAAGACATCGTAGCCCGCCTCGGTATCTCCGATGTGTCCATGCTGGAAAGCGTGACCGCATTTCTGATGGATTCCATAGGGAACCTGATAACACCCCGAAAGATTGCAGATACCATGACCAGTATGCACCGTAAGATTGATGCCCGTACCGTAGAGAAATACATGCGGGCTTTGACGGACTCCCTTCTACTCTACCGCGCCCGGCGCTATGACTTGAAGGGCAAGCAGTTGTTGTCACTTCATTCTAAGTATTATGTTTCCGATCTCGGTTTTCGGAGGCTCCTGTCCAGTGGCAGACGACCGGATTATGGCCATGTCTTAGAAAATGTCGTCTACCTGGAGCTGCTGCGCCGGGGCTATGACGTTCGTGTAGGTCAACTTCCTGACGGTGAAATCGATTTTGTTGCCATGAAAAACGATGAGCTGGTCTATTATCAGGTCTGCCTATCCATCCTGGAGGAAAGCACCTTGGAGCGAGAGCTTGCTCCCCTAAAGAAGCGCAGGGACAACTATCCGAAATACCTGCTTACTCTGGATGACACGATTCCTGATAGTAACTATGAAGGCATCCTAGCGCGAAATGTCCTAACATGGCTGCTAGACGATATGTAGCATTTACGTCTACGACGCTAAGGACGGGGATTTAAAGCTTTAAAAAGCGGCATAAGAGATATAGTAAAGATATGTTAAATTTATGATAACCCCCTTGAAGGATAGCAAAAAGAGTGTATAATCATGCCTAACAGCCCATATACACATCATAGGGCTTCTCGTTTTCCCTTGATTATCTGGAGGCAGAAAAATGAATATCCGTACGCTCAGGCAGTCATATCCTCGCCTGACATTATACATCGCGTGCCTGGCAGCATTCATGCTCGTACAGACCGTGCTTCGCACAGCACTCATAGTATCGTCATGGACGGCGGTAAATACCGATATATCCGGACTGATAAAGCCTATGATTGCAGGAGTGCTTTTCGATCTGGCTGCAGGTACGGCATTTTGCCTGCCGCTCGGCCTATTGCTCATCATTTTGCCATATAAGCTCCTCTCAGGGCGTATTGGACGCAGCATACTGATGATCGGCGGTACGGTCTTCAATTTCATCATGTGGTTCAGCGCGATAGCACTCTACCTTTTCTGGCAGGAATTCCATGCGAATTTCAATTTCATTGCCGTAGACTATCTCGTATATACGCATGAGATGCTCAAGAATATACAGCAATCATATCCTGTCGGCATCATCATACCGATCCTCGTCCTGCTCTCTGCCATGCTTACATATGCAGAGCTTCGCATGATGCCGAGGGATATCCCGCGTCTTGCATGGCCTCGCCGCATCTTAGCAGCTGCCATATGTGCCGCTATTCCTGTCCTTCTTGTGGCTTCATCTCATGGAAGCCTCAGGCAGCATATAAGCCAGAACAAATATCTCCAGGAAGCTGCAGGAAACGGTATGTACTGCTTCGTAGAGGCATATTTCGCAAATGAGCTGAACTACCACCAATTCTACGCTACACGCTCCGATGATGCTACGCTGAAGGCTGTACGCCGTATGCTTGCGGCACCGAATGTCGTATTCACTGACGATAATAGTATCCGCAGGAAAATCACAAATAACAATCAGCTGACAGGCAAAAAGCCGAATATCATCATCATAAC
>OMZT01000061.1 GCA_900315615.1 uncultured Veillonellaceae bacterium
GCCATAACGCCGTATTCCTCCAAGGTGATGACGCGTCAGTGGCGGCGGCACTAAAGCAGATCAAGAACGATTACCCTGACTACATGCTGCTGCAGTATGCAAATCTCAACGGAGAGTGCATAGACAGCGAAGGTCAGCATTTCCAGCGCGGTGACCGCGAATATATCAAGAAGGCATTGGCCTCGGGCGAGACATATGTAGCTAAGCCGTTCATCGGTGAAGCGACACAGAAGATGATGACCATCATCGCTCAGCCGGTCAAGGATGCGAGTGGCAACATCAAAGGCCTCCTGCTTGGCGGTGTGGGGCTGGACAAGATTGCGGCCGACTCGGACAAGGTCAAGTTCTTCGAGACCGGATATACATACATCACGGATACGGACGGCATGGTCATCGGCTACAACAAGGTGCCTGACCTCGTCGGCGCCATGAATATCTCACAGCCTACGATCCCTAAGTTCAATGATGAGCCTATCGATAAAGCACTCAACGACCTGTTCAAAGACTCCATGGCTGCAAATGCCCAGAAATCCGGCAACTGGAAGATGCCGGACGGGACGGAGTTCTTCTCGGTTGCAACGCCTTTCGATGTCGAGGGGACGCAGTGGTGCGTCATCTCTGCCGCACCCGTGAAGGAGGTCTCAGCGCCGGCACGCCAGCTGATGATTGTGATGATCGTCATCGCGCTCATCGTCATCGTGATCGCCGCCGCCGTGCTGACAGTATTCTCGAAGAACGTAGCCGATCCTCTGGGCGTGCTGCTCGCGGCATGCCAGCGCATCAATGGCGGTGACTTGCGCGAGCCAGTAACGGGCATCGATTCGGAGGATGAGATCGGTCAGCTCGCGCACGGCTTCGAGAGCATGCGTCAAAACCTCAGGAAACTCCTTGGAAGCGTACAGGATCAGGCACAGCAGGTGGCAGCGGCAAGCGAGGAACTCACCGCAAGCTCTCAGCAGAGCGCGCAGACTTCGAACCAGGTCGCAGACTCCATCGTGAGCATAGCAAACGGTGTCGAAGAGCAGGCCACGGCTTCATCAGATATACAGGTGAATGCGTCTGATATCACCGCACAGGCACAGGACGCAGGCACGAAGACAGAGGCTATCGTTCGCGCTGCAAATGGAGCACGCGAGCAGGTGATGGCAGGACGCAACGCGATCTCCACCGCCTCCAGTCAAATGACGGAAATCACGAAGAGCACAGAAAGCATCCATGCATCTATCGTAAAGCTTGGAGAGAGCGGCGAGAAGATATCGCATATGGTCGGCGTCATCTCAAGCATAGCAGAGCAGACGAACCTCCTTTCACTCAACGCGTCCATAGAGGCAGCACGTGCAGGAGAGGCAGGACGCGGCTTCGCGGTCGTTGCAGACGAAGTGCGCAAGCTGGCTGAGGAGTCCAACAAGGCTTCGCAGGAAATCGCACAGATGGTAGAAAGCAACAATGCAGATATGGAAGCAGCCATCTCCGCAGGCACCGCAGGCACTGAAAACATACGCCGCGGTATCAGCACGGTACAGTCTGCAGATGAAGTCTTCCAGGGCATGGCCGCAACGATAGATCAGCTGGTAAAAGGCATAAATGACGTATCTGACGCTATACACCAGGTAGAAGCCAAGAACGAATCCATGCTCGCAAACAGCCAGAGTATCAGCGAGACTGGCAAGAAGAACTCTGACGAAGCTCAGTCTGTCTCTGCGGCAACTGAGGAGCAGACCGCTTCTATGCACGAAATCGCATCGGCCAGCCGACAGCTTGCCGAGCTTGCTTCAAACCTCCAGGAAGAGGTTCAAAAGTTCCATCTCTAAGGGTCATCAAAAAGCCTAATTTCACATATCTATTCAATACAATAATGAAAATGAGCTGTCTTTATGACGGCTCATTTTTTATATGCTTATTTATAACCGGCAAAAGCAGCACTTCCAGGTGTCAACGACTCGCGGTTAAAACCACGAGCTCCCGTCCGAAGGGCTTTCACCGTTTGCTTAGATACAGCTCACCTGCCGCTTTCTTAGCCCCATATCCGAGATCCATTCAAAAAAAATAAAAAAAACCATAAAAACCTATTGACTTAGTATGTTAACAATGTTAAAATACAAAACATATCAAAGAGCTATGAATAATACGGATAAACGAAAGAGAGGAATTATCATGAGCAAGAATTACAAATTTGAGACACTTCAGCTTCACGTAGGGCAGGAACAGGCTGACCCGGCTACGGACTCACGCGCAGTTCCTATATACCAGACAACGTCTTATGTCTTCCATAACTCACAGCATGCTGCGGATCGCTTCGGGCTGAAGGACGCGGGCAACATCTATGGCCGCCTGACGAACTCGACGGTTGATGTACTGGAAAAGCGCGTCGCAGCCCTCGAAGGCGGCTCTGCTGCGCTTGCTGTTGCCTCTGGTGCTGCAGCCGTAACGTACGCTATCACCGCCCTCGCAAAGGCAGGCGACCACGTCGTAGCACAGAAGACGATCTACGGCGGCTCCTACAACCTCCTGAAACTCACGCTGAAGGAATTCGGTATTGATACGACTTTCGTTGATGCACATAATCTGAAGGAAGTCGAGGATGCAATCCAGGACAACACCAAGCTCGTCTACCTCGAGACTCTCGGCAATCCTAACAGCGACATTCCAGATGTAGATGCCGTCTCCGAGATCGCACATAAGCACGGTCTTCCTGTAGTCGTCGATAACACATTCGGCACGCCTTACTTCTTCCGCCCGTTTGAGCATGGCGCAAATGTCGTCGTACATTCTGCTACGAAATTCTTTGGCGGTCACGGCACGACCCTCGGCGGCATAATCGTCGACGGCGGCAACTTCGACTGGAAGAAGAGCGGCAAATATCCTCAGCTTTCGGCACCGAATGAGAGCTATCATGGCATTTCCTTCGTCGATGCTGCAGGCCCTGCTGCACTTGCTGTATACATCCGCGCAATCCTTCTGCGCGACGAAGGCGCAACACTCTCCCCGTTCAACGCATTTATCTTGCTGCAGGGCATAGAGACATTGTCACTGCGCCTCGAGCGCCATGCAGAGAATACGAAGAAGGTCATAGAGTACCTGTCCAAGCATCCTCTGGTAGAGAAAGTAAACCATCCGTCTCTGCCTGATCATCCGGATCATGAGCTCTACAAGAAATACTTCCCGAATGGCGGTGCCTCCATCTTCACATTTGAGATAAAAGGCGGCCAGAAGGAAGCTTTCACATTCATCGATCATCTGGAGCTCTTCTCGCTCCTCGCAAATGTCGCAGACGTCAAGAGCCTCGTCATCCATCCATATACGACGACACATGCAGAGCTCTCTCCTGAGGAGCTTGCCGAGCAGGGCATAAAGGTCAATACCATCCGCCTCTCAATCGGCACAGAGCATATCGATGATATCATCGCAGACCTCGAGCAAGGCTTCAAGGCCGTTGCCGAAAGCAAATAATCCCTCCCTACAGATAAACGAAAAGGACAGCAGTCATACCTAGGCTGCTGTCCTTTTCGTTATGCTTCATATTTTTCGAGGCGCGTCTTTGCCTCAGGCGGCACCTCTGCCGTGATCACCGTACCGCGCTCATCATATTCCTCTGAAAACACGGCACATACTTCATGGACATATCCCACTATACTGCCCTCATCGTATGGTACGATGAGCCTCATGGTCCTGCTGGCGCCGCGCAGCATGTCCCCGATACGCTCCAGGAGATGCTCCATGCCATATCCTGAGACCGCCGATATATATACGCCCGTCCCCTCCTGTGCCGCGGTGTCGGGTATATCAGCCCAGTCTGGCAAGAGATCCGTCTTGTTGTAGACGGTAAGTATCGGCTTATCATCCGCATTGAGCTCACGCAGTACAGACTGTACCGACTCCATCTGCTCCCTGTGATTCACGCTGCTGACATCGACGACGTGGAGCAATAGATCTGCCTCCTGCACCTCCTCCAGCGTCGCATGAAAAGCCGACACGAGCGTATGCGGCAGCTTCTGGATGAATCCTACCGTATCGGTCAATAATGCCTCGCGACCATTAGGAAGCTCCAGC
>OMZT01000048.1 GCA_900315615.1 uncultured Veillonellaceae bacterium
TGCTCATCAAAAAGACATGTATGACCCGCCTGCATGGTCTCTTCCTCAGATTCCAGGCAAACGAATTCGCCCTTTTCGTACTCCTCTTTCGTGAGTCCCCAAATATAGTAATGACCGCGTCCTTTGATATCTTCCTTTGTCTTGCCTACCGTATTGCAGAAAGCATCATTGACTTTGAGATGTGCACCCTTCACATCCTTGTACCATATCAGATCCGGCATCGTATCGATCGTGCTATCCAGCCACGTGCGATCTAGCCATGCGTCCTTCTCCGCCTTGACAGTATCGAGCAGCCGATTTATATAGAAATCGACGAGCTGTCCATCTTCGAGATACGGCCAGACGTCATACGCAACTGCCAAGCTCGCATCATCCAGTACTTCCGGCTCCTTAGAGCATATGACCAGCTTCGCCTTCTCCTGTGCATAGCCATGAACATAGCTTGCAGGGGCATCCATCTCATCCGACATGATGATTATATCTGCATCCTTCGCAAATTGCTCGGCAAATCCTGGTGTGAAAGCAAGCTCGTGTGTGAAGCCCTCCCTCGGAATGGCCATATCTATATGTCTGCAAAAACTGCGAGGCATACCCATGCATCGTATTCTCAGCCTGTAGCTGTACATATGTCTGCCTCCAATCATTCAATATCTCATCATGAAAGCAGGGGCATGAAGCCCCTGTCATAAGCGATGCTCCCATCGTTTACCATCGTCAGGTCATTTCATCAGAGCAACTCAGCTATGATGACAACGATTACGCCCGGCACACCGAATATACCTGCTATCAATGCTTTGATGACGGTAATATGTATCGTTGCTCCGAAAAGCGCAGAGCCAGCAAGATTCACTATAGCCAGCATGATAGCGCCAATGACACTGTTTGCGATGAACTTCCAGAGCAACTTCAACGGCAAAGATAGTATCTTGGCCAGTATGCAAAGCACGAGAAGGCCTACTGCAAACGATACGACTACTAGTGAACTCATAAGATTTCTCTCCTGTTCTCCATGGCTTTCGACAGCGTGAGCTCATCGGCATACTCAAGGTCTCCACCTACTGGAAGTCCATGAGCTATACGCGTAACCTTGATACCAGCTGGTTTCAGCAACCTGGCTATATACATTGAAGTCGCTTCTCCTTCAACGCTGGGATTAGTAGCCATGATGACTTCTTTTACCTGATCGCCATACAGCCTGGACAGCAGCTCCTTGATGCGTATATCATCAGGCCCTACACCATCAAGCGGTGATAAGACGCCATGCAGCACATGGTATACGCCATTATAGTCATTCGTGCGCTCCATAGCCGCTACATCCTGAGGCTGCTCTACGACACATATAACGGAATGGTCTCTCTTCTCCGATGCGCATATCTCGCACGGATTCCTATCACTCAGGTTGAAGCATGTATTGCAGAACCCGATTTTCTCTTTTGCTTCAATGATGGCTCCGGCCAGCTCTCGAGCTTTCGACGGTTCCATATCAAGTATATGGTAAGCCAGCCTGACAGCTGTCTTGCTGCCGATTCCCGGAAGTGAACGGAACTCCTCTATGAGCTTGTCCAGTGGTGCAATATGCGGCATATCAGATCAGTCCCGGCGGCAGGCCAAGGCCGCTCGTGATCTTACCCATCTCGGAAGCCATCATATCGTCGACCTTCTTAGTGCCTTCGTTGAATGCAGCCGACAACAGATCCTGCAGCATTTCAACATCATCCGGGCTCAGCACCTCTGGATCGATTGTGATAGATTTCACCTGTTTTTCTCCATCCATCACGAGCTTCACAGCACCGCCACCGACAGATACATCGACGGTCTTTGCCTTCAGGTCATTCTGCATCTTCTTCATCTGACCCTGTATCTTCTGCATCTTCTTCATCATGCCTTGCATGCCGCCCATGCCGCCCATATTTCCGTACATATATGAATCCCCTTTCAATCATGCGCATCATTTGGCAGCCTCTAAAAAAGGCCATATCCTTGTCACAATCTTATCAAAAAGAACGTCTTGCGTCAATCCTAGAACAAAAATTCACATCCATCATTCGTCCTCATGATTGCCGTCATCCTTCCCCATATCCTCAATCATATCGACATCTTCTATATTCACGAAATGATCTCCGAATGTATCGACAGCAGCCTGCAATACTTCGCGATCAGCCTCCGGTAGCTGATCCATATCGACATCTTCCCTACGTGGGAGAGGCGGCAGGTCATCCATCGGATTTTTTTGTCTTTGCTTTGGCGCTTGATTTACCTTTTGTTTCTTAGCGGGTAGGTCAAGCCTGCATACGAGCCTTCTCGGCTTACCGCCATGCTCCATGAGCAATTTCTCTATGAATTCCCTGTAGTCATCCCGCTCCGTGCGCTGCTTCATGAAGCCGCTGTTGAACGTTATAACGAACTGATTGTCACTCATACCATAAAACTTGCTCATCTGATATATCGCCCTTAATGGAGGTTTGCCAGCTGCCTTTATGGCATCGGCTACCGCTGTCCACAGCTTTGCCCCTTCATCAGAAAATGTCACTTGATCATAAGCAGCATACACCGGCGACTCCGTCTGCCGCTGGCTAGGCGTACGTTCCTCAATATGCGTCTTTTGTGCGGTGTCAGAGGCGGTCTCGACATGATGCTCATCCGGCCTGTTGGCTGTCAGGCTTGCAAGGCTTGCCTCTATATGCTCGAGTCTCGCCTCAAGGCGCTCCATTCGGCTGTCATCAGCCGGTGCCTGATGTAAAGTAGCATCCGCCTGATCTAGCCTCTCTGGTATGGGTGGCATATCATGGCAAAGTGACAGCAGCACCGATTCTGCCGTTATCTGCGGCTGAGGAGACCAACGTAATTCTTGCATCGCATCATGAATACTTCCGATGATGTATATGATCCGATCCTCACTGAACAGATTCCTCTCTGATTCGAGCACATCCGTTGGGACGTTGTAAAGCTCAAGCCCCGATGCTGGCCCCGCAGACTGATATATCATGAGGCAGCGCATATGCTCAGACAACTCTACGAACATCTGTCTAAGGTCTCTGCCCTCTGTCACAACCTCGGATATGATGGACAGCACCTTTGCCGTATCCCTGTCAGCGATTGCCTCTACGATACCATCGATCCATTCGTGACCGACGAGACCGAGTATCTGGCGCACACGCTCTGTAGTAACCTTCCCATCGGACACCGTAATGCACTGATCGAGTATCGAGAGAGCATCACGCATACCTCCATCGGCCTGATCCGCTATGAGGGTGATAGCCTCATCATCGGCTGTGATTTCCATGCTCGACAGCACTTCTTCAAGGCGGGCTTTTATATCTTCGACCGTAATACGCCTAAAATCGAATCTCTGGCATCGTGACTGTATCGTTGGAGGCACTTTATGCGGCTCTGTCGTCGCCATGATGAATACGACATACGATGGCGGCTCCTCGAGTGTCTTAAGCAGTGCATTGAATGCCTCTGTCGTAAGCATATGCACCTCATCGATGATGTAAATCCTGTACTTGGCCTTTACAGGAGCCAGTTTTATCTTATCACGAAGCTCACGTATCTCATCTACACCACGGCTTGATGCTGCATCTATTTCAGTGACATTAACAGAATTTCCCTGGTTGATACGAGTACAGGACTCACACTCGTTGCATGGTTCGATCGTAGGCCCCTTCATGCAGTTTAGAGCCTTTGCAAATATCTTTGCCGTACTCGTCTTTCCTGTACCTCTCGGTCCACAGAAAAGGTATGCATGCCCAACCCTATTCTGTGTAATCGCATTAGAAAGTGTCCTCGCGATGGCGTCTTGGCCGACGAGCGTACTGAAGGTCTGTGGGCGCCATTTACGATAAAGTGCAACATATGGCTTTTCATCTGGCATATACTCACTCCCCCTTCCTAGCAAAAAAGCAGCCCTAAGGCTGCTATATATGGACACGATATCTATCAGCAAAAGCCACCTCATGAATTCTTTTCCACGTCGGACCACGACTCTCAGGCACCCTCACGGCACATGATGCTTACCGCTTACCGCTGCTTCCTTCCGGACCTGACGGGGTTCACAGGGCACCATTGCGCGAGACCAAAGCGCCGCAGTCCGATCTGGAAAAGAACGCCGTTTCCATGCCGGCCCATGCTCTCTTTCTCTATGCAGATAGCATCGTCAACGGCAGTTATTATACCATGATTCAGGGTTCCTTGACAAGTGTTTTATTGCCATGCCAAGTCTTTGGCACTATCGTTACCCGTCTCCTGGATTGCCCTGCCCAATGCACGTAGAGACTTAGGCAAGCGCTGTATATCCATACATGAATAATTGACCAGGAACATATGCTGAACGTGCTCTTTGCCGTCCATGCAGAAATCGCCGATAGACTGTATTCGGATTCCCTCTCTAAGAAGCCGTTCCTGAACCTTATCATCGGGAACATCCGTATGCGCCTTCAATAGGAAATGCAGTCCGGAGTCATTCTCTATGACGCTGCATTCGCCATCTGGAAAAGCCTCACATATAGCCAGGAGGATCTTATCGCGCAAGCGTGCATAATGCCGCCTCATGCGGTTGATATGTCGCTCAAAGAATCCGCGCCTGATGAATGCCGCCAGCGTATACTGCTCGAGCACTGGAACGGTACAGGAATAAAAAGAAAGCTCCGCAGCGAACCTGCTCGCAAGATCCACAGGCAGTACCATATAGCTGATTCGTATCGTAGAGGCAAGAGACTTCGAGAATGTGTTCATATATATGACCCGTCCCGCGGCATCTATGCTCTGCAATGTAGGCAATGGGCGACCCTTCATGCGGAATTCACTATCATAATCATCCTCGATGATATACCGCCCATCGATTCGATTAACCCATGCGAGCAACTCATATCTGCGACTTACTGGCATAGTGATTCCCGTGGGGAAGTGGTGATTTGGGCATATATGTGCGACCTCAGCATCTGCCTCCTCAAGGGCATCCACCCGTATCCCATCCTTGTCTATGTCAGCCAGGGCACAGTGCACACCTTGATGCTGATATATCTCTATCAGCTTCCTGTAGCCGGGATTTTCAATGCAGTAGATACGCTTGCGCCCTAGAAGCTGTATGAGAAGCCCATATAAGTACTCTGTTCCCGCTCCAACAATGATCTGCGCAGGGTCCGCCTTCATGCCGCGAAACGAAGATAGGTGCTCGGCTATCGCGCTTCTCAACGAATACACACCGGCAGACGGGGGTACCGTAAGCATCTCCTCCTTGTGGTTCGTCAGCATTTCTCGTGTCAGTCTCGCCCATATCGAAAATGGGAAAAATGCTGTATCTGCGCGATCAGACGAAAAATCGAACACTGCCTCATCCTCATCGCTTGTATAGAGCGAGTGTATCGGATCTGACGTATGTGGCATGGCATTCGGCAAGACTCCTATGTCAGCCACGAAATATCCCCTGCGTTCCTTGGCTGTCACATATCCCTCGCTGACCAGCTGGTCATATGCATTTTGAACCGTTATGGTACTGATTCCAAGATTACGTGCAAGTGACCGCTTAGATGGTAAATGCTCGCTCCTATGCAATCTTCCTGCTGTTATATCATCCCTGATGCACTTGGCAAGCGATACATAGAGCGGCCCATCTGCGGTACTCAGATCATATGTCAGCATGGTCACACTCTCCCATCTGGTATCAATAATAAAAGCATATTGAGTATTTCTATATTATCAGTTTGATTATATCATAAAACACGTAAAAAAAACATAACCACAGCATAAATCATCAGAGGAGGATCTATAATGGATAACAAACAATATGAGTTGAACAAGGGCCTTGCACAAATGCTGAAGGGCGGCGTCATCATGGATGTAACTACACCTGAACAGGCAAAGATAGCCGAGGATGCAGGCGCATGCGCCGTGATGGCTCTCGAGCGCATCCCTGCTGACATACGCGCCGCCGGTGGTGTATCCAGGATGAGCGACCCTGCTATGATACGCAGCATACAGGATGCCGTAAGCATACCCGTCATGGCGAAATGCCGAATAGGACATTTTGCGGAGGCGCAGATACTGCAGGCCATCGAGATAGATTATATCGATGAATCCGAAGTCCTTTCACCTGCAGATGACCTGTACCATATCAACAAGCGCGAATTCAAGGTTCCTTTCGTATGCGGTGCACGAGATCTCGGCGAGGCACTGCGCCGCATCAACGAAGGTGCCGCCATGATACGCACGAAAGGCGAGCCGGGAACGGGTGACATAGTGCAGGCTGTGCGCCACATGCGCAAGGTGACCTCAGGTATTTCAAGGATTGCCGCAATGCGTAAAGACGAACTTTTTGAAGCTTCTAAGAAGCTCGAAGTCCCATATGATCTCGTCGTCTACGTGCACGATAACAAGCACCTTCCAGTAGTGAACTTCGCAGCGGGCGGCATAGCAACACCTGCAGATGCTTCTCTCATGATGCAGCTGGGTGCAGATGGCGTCTTCGTGGGATCCGGCATTTTCAAATCCGGCAATCCAGCCAAGCGGGCTGCAGCCATCGTGCAGGCCGTGACGAACTATCAGGACGCGAATCTCCTCGCCAAAGTCTCTGAAAATCTCGGTGAAGCCATGGTCGGAACCAACGCAGATGAAATCAGTATCATCATGGAGGCGCGTGGAAAATGAGCCTCAATATTGCCGTACTAGCTGTACAGGGCGCCTTCAGGGAGCATGAATCCATGCTAAGGCGTCTTGGGTGTATACCTCATGAAATACGCTGCCATGACGACTGGTTCCTTCGAGAAAGATGGGATGGCCTTATCCTTCCCGGTGGAGAAAGCACAGTCCAGGGAAAGCTTCTTCGCGTTTATGACCTGCTAGGTCCGATACACGATGCCATAAATGACGGTCTGCCCGTGCTGGCAACCTGTGCTGGTCTTATACTGCTCGCACATCATATCAGTAACGAGGATACCACACATATCGGTACTATGCCATTGACCGTCCGCCGTAATGCCTATGGACGTCAGGTCTCGAGCTTCCAGTGCATATCGGATCTAGGTACGATATCGGACTTTCCTATGGTATTCATACGCGCACCATATATCGAAAAGGTAGAGAATGATATCACATCCATCGCTCGCATAGACGGTCATATCGTCGCTGCACGGTATCATAATCAGATAGGCCTTGCATTTCATCCAGAGCTCACAGACGACACTCGTATACATGAATCATTCCTTGAAATCGTACGCAACCATACGAAAAAGAGCACCCATGACGGATGCTCTACGATTTCATAAATGGCGGAGAGTGAGAGATTCGAACTCTCGGTACAGTATCACCGTACACACGCTTTCCAGGCGTGCTCCTTCAACCACTCGGACA
>OMZT01000050.1 GCA_900315615.1 uncultured Veillonellaceae bacterium
GGAAGTCGGGTAATGAGCTTGTATTTGTGAAAAAAGAAGAGAAGAAGAATATTGAAACAGCACAATAAGCTTGCTCCGGTAGGCTTTTTCGGCCAGGTAAGGAATTTTATCCTGAACCTGGCCATTGCTGTGCTCTGGATCATCAGATGGTGCTGGCGACTCTTGAAGAAGCCTTTCATCAATGAACTGCGGAGGAAATAAAGCATGGCAAAGTCAAAAAACAAGACGATGTATGTCTGCCAGGAGTGTGGGTACAAGACGGTAAGATGGCTTGGCAAATGTCCAGGCTGTGGTTCATGGAATACGTTGCAGGAAGAAGTCGTAACTGCAGAAAATCAAGGACGAGGTATCAGTGGGGGTACGAGTGAAAAACCCTTGCCAATAGGTGAGGTGACGGTTGAGGATCTGCCTAGGTATACTTCTGGCTCTGGTGAGCTGGACAGAGTCCTTGGCGGAGGTGTCGTACCTGGGTCTATCGTGCTCGTGGTCGGAGATCCGGGCATAGGCAAATCAACCCTTACCCTCTCTACGTGTGCAAATATAGCGAATGACGGTCGCAAGGTGCTTTATGTGACTGGAGAGGAGAGCGCCAGGCAGGTAAGGATGCGTGCAGACCGATTAGGTGCGGTGGCAGATAAGCTCTACGTCGTCAGTGAGACGAATCTGGACAATATAAAGGCCGACATCCAAAATACTGATCCAGGATTTCTCGTTATCGATTCCATACAGACAATTTTTAGGCCAGATATGGATAGCGCTCCCGGCAGTGTGAGTCAGGTCAGGGAATGCGCTGTAGAGCTTATGCGCATAGCAAAGACAAATGGCGTAACGATATTTGTCATAGGACATGTGACGAAGGATGGTACGCTGGCTGGACCTCGAGTGCTGGAGCATATCGTCGATACCGTACTATATTTCGAAGGGCAGAGGAACGCAGAATATAGGTCATTGCGCGCAGTAAAGAACCGTTTTGGCAGCACGAATGAGATGGGATTGTTTGCGATGTGCGATTCTGGTTTGAAGGACGTGCCAGATGCATCCAGGATATTCCTTTCGGATAGCGTGCCAGCATCAGGGACAGCGATCCTACCCATAATCGAGGGTACGCGCCCGCTCTTGGTTGAGGTGCAGGCGCTAGTGTCTCAGACACCATATGTGCCACCGAGGAGAACCGCGGATTCTATCGACATAAAGCGGATACAGCTGCTTATTGCGGTACTTGAAAAGCGTGTACATCTGCAGCTTGGCGCCTGTGACGTATACGTCAAGGTTGCGGGGGGCATGAGGCTTGACGAGCCAGCTGCAGATCTTGGTATATGCGTAGCTATGGCATCAAGCTTTGCCGGCAGGCTGCTTCGTCCTGATACAGTCGTATTCGGCGAAGTGGGACTAGTGGGAGAGGTACGCGCAGTCAGTCAGGCAGAGCTGCGCCTGCACGAGGCGGCAAGGCTGGGATTTAAATCGGCTGTGATACCCGCACGCAACGTCGAAGCGTTAAAAGACGCTATAAGCGGTATGAAGCTATATGGTGCAGCTTCCGTCAAAGAGGCATTGACGCTTTCAATGCCACGAAGCTAATATATGAAAAAGTGCACCGGTTTGCGACTTTTATACGTATGTGATATAATAAATGTTCAGTGATGTACATCATCACGTGTAATAGTATTTTTTATGGTTGTACCATTGGGGGTTTTCCTATGATGAAGAAAGCTTATATTTTTTTTAACTGCGATGAAGATAAGTCATTGAAGTCCATGAACATCACATATAATACGAAAGTATTCAAGGATACAAAGACTAGCCGTAAGATGCTTTGGAAATACATCCTTACGCAGCAGGAATCCGGAGCTATCGATATCGATAATCTTGAAAAAGCAGAGAAAGCTGTCACGGAGGGTGATCCGTGCAAGGCTTCTGAGTATATGAAATACGGTAATATCGTGCAAATGGATCTGCTCTGATCAGTATAATGACGATGCTTTAGTGATATATGGCTGCCTCAATGCATTCGGAAAAGGAGTGTCTAATAGATGAATTTCCAGGAAATAGTCCTGGCCTTGCAGAAATTCTGGTCTGATCAAGGCTGCATCCTTGCGGAACCCTATGATGTTGAAAAGGGCGCAGGTACAATGAACCCATCAACCTTCTTGAGAGTCCTTGGCCCTGAGCCGTGGCATGTCGCGTACGTGGAGCCTTCGCGTCGTCCTGCTGACGGCAGGTATGGTGAGAACCCGAACCGCCTGTACCAGCATCATCAGTTCCAGGTGATCATGAAGCCATCACCAGATAATATCCAGGAACTGTATCTCAAAAGCTTGGAGACACTTGGAATAGACCCAAGACAGCATGATATACGTTTCGTAGAGGATAATTGGGAGTCTCCGACGCTTGGAGCATGGGGGCTAGGATGGGAAGTCTGGCTTGACGGCATGGAGATTACGCAGTTTACGTATTTCCAGCAGGTCGGCAGCCAGAATATCAAGCCTGTTGCATCTGAGATTACGTATGGTCTCGAGCGTCTGGCCATGTATATTCAGGGTGTGGAGAACGTATACGACCTGAAGTGGACGGACACATATACATATGGTGATATGTTCCATCAGAACGAGTATGAGCAGTCGGCATATGCCTTTGACCTGTCTGATGAGGATATGCTTTTTGATATGTTCGACAAGTATGAGAAGGAAGCGGTTCGCATAATCGAAAAAGGGTATGTGCACCCTGCATATGATTATGTGCTGAAATGCTCTCATACGTTCAACCTGCTCGATGCGCGTGGTGCCATAAGTGCATCCGAGCGTGCGGCGTTCATAGGCCGGGTGAGGAAGTTGGCTAGGCTCTGTGCCCAGTGCTATCTGGAGCAGCGCGAAAAGCTCGGATATCCGATGCTGAAGAAGGAGGCAGAAGCATGAGCAGAAACCTGCTGTTGGAAATTGGTACAGAAGAGGTTCCGGCACATGTGATGCCGGGCATACTCAAGCAGCTTAAAGAGCATGCAGAGGCTGGACTTAAAGAGCTCAGGCTGGAGTATGATGATGTGCAGACTATGGGTACGCCGCGCCGTTCAGCACTCATTGTGAGGGGGCTGGCAGAGCGTCAGGAAGATGTTACCCGTGAAAACCGTGGGCCTTCTACAAAGATCGCTTTCGACGCAGATGGGAATCCATCGAAAGCGGCACAAGGCTTTGCACGTGGGCAGAAGGTTTCACCTGAAGACCTCGTCCAAAAAGATGGATATGTGTATGCTATCGTAAATGAGAAGGGGCAGGACACATCGGAGCTTTTGAAAAAATTGCTTCCAGATCTCATATGTGGTCTTTCTTTCCCCAATAATATGCGTTGGGGAGATCTCGATTTCAAATTCATCCGCCCAATACGCTGGATCGTAGCGCTTTACGGTGACGATGTCATACCATTCGAGGTGGCTGAAGTGACTTCTAGCAGGCGTTCTCGCGGACATCGCTTCCTTGGTCACGACTTTGACATCGCCAATGCTGCTTCATATGAGAAAGCATGCGAGGAGCAGTTCGTGATAGTGGATCAGGAACGCCGTAAGGAAATCATCCGCAAAGGTATCGTAAAGGTGGCTGAGGATAACGGAGGACATGCTGAGATATCAGAAGAGCTCCTGGAAGAGGTTCTTTATCTCGTTGAATATCCGACGGCACTTTGCGGGCATTTTGATGAGAAATATCTAAAACTTCCTCCTGAAGCGGTTATAACTCCTATGCGCGACCATCAGCGCTATTTCCCTGTAAAGGACGACGAAGGGAATCTGATGCCTCTGTTTATTACTGTGCGTAATGGCGGAAGTGATTACCTCGATGTTGTACAGCATGGCAATGAGCGCGTACTGCGTGCCCGCCTTGAGGATGCGCAGTTCTTCTTTGACGACGACCGTAAGACGTCCCTGGAATCACATCTCGAAAAGCTCAAGACGGTAGTATTCCAGGATGGACTTGGAACGCTTTATGACAAATCATGCAGGCTAGAGAAACTATCTGGAGAAGTTGCAGAGATGGCAGGTGCTTCAGTAGCGGATAAAGTCTATGCCATGAGGGCGGGTAAGCTTGCAAAAGCTGACCTCGTTACGGGTATGGTCACAGAATTTACTGAGCTGCAGGGTGTTATGGGACGTTCCTATGCTGAGCTGGATGGTGAGCCGAAGGAAGTGTCTCAGGCCATTGATGAGCATTATATGCCGCGATTCGCAGATGACGGTGAGCCAGGATCTGTTACAGGGCGTATAGTGAGCATAGCCGATAAGATAGATACGATAACTGGATCGTTTAGCCGTGGACTCATACCGACTGGCTCGCAGGATCCTTTTGCGCTCCGTCGCCAGGCACTTGGCATCGTTCGCCAGATCATCGGAGCAAAGTGGCATCTCTCGATTTCTCGTATGGTTGCAGAGGCCATGGATCTTTATGGTATAAATGATCCCGAGGAGCGCGCGAAGATACAGAAGGATGTTGCAGACTTCATGAGACTTCGCATGAAGAACGTCCTCTCTGAGCAGAACGTACGCTATGATGTTGCGGATGCTGTACTGCCAGATGTGGATGATATATATGCAGTTATACAGAGGGCAGAGGCCGTTGCTGGTTTTGTAACAGATGGAACGGCTTCTATACAGTCTTTTGTACGTACTGGAAACCTTGCAGAGAAGGCTGCGGATAAGCATATGGACGAGGCTCTGTTCGATGATCCTGCAGAAAAGGAATTGTATTCTGCATATAGGGTTGCTGCAGAGAAATCAGCTGCATGCAGGCAGAAGTATGACTTTGCCGGTGCTATCGATGCACTGTCAGCACTACATGAGCCGATAGATAAGTTCTTTGACAGTGTCATGGTCATGGACAAGAACGAAGATGTGCGTCATAATAGACTGGCACTCCTTGCCGCAATTGACTGTGAAGTCAAGAAGGTCGCTGATTTCGATAAGATAGTCATAGCCTGATCCTTGCTTGGATCACGTATAATCTAACTACTGGACTTAAAAGGTCATGATTCACGATGTGTGATGTCATGACCTTTTTTCTTTAGATAACACTCTTGATGCTATGTTATATGAAGGAAAATGGTTAAATAAAAGAGAAATAAGAATGAAAGGGGAATAATATAGAAGAAACTTGATTATTGCAAAGCGTAAAAGGGGGATTTGGCTATGACAGTGCGTGAAAGAACGGAAGAAATGGAATATAAGAATTTGTCTCCGTATGCAGCAAAGAGCCGTGAAAGCACGCGAGAGCGCCCCCTGGAGAATGTATGCCCGTTCAGGACAGATTTTCAGCGCGACAGAGATCGTATACTTCATTCTAAGTCGTTTCGGAGATTGAAGCGGAAAACACAGGTATATATAACATCTGGTGATCATTACCGTACCCGCATGACTCATAGCCTTGAGGTGTCACAGATCTCAAGGACTATAGCACGTGGACTTCGACTGAATGAAGACTTGATCGAGGCTATAGCGCTTGGACATGATGTCGGACATACGCCATTCGGGCATTCTGGTGAAGCAGTCATGAACGAGCTTACTGGGCATTTCAAGCACAATGAGCAAAGCCTTCGCGTCGTTGAGTATCTTGAGCGAGGCGGCAATGGGCTCAATCTTACGTCAGAAGTACGCGATGGGATACTGAAGCATAGCGGCAAACTGCGTGCAAAGACGCTTGAAGGGCGTGTAGTGCATATAGCTGATCGAATTGCTTATCTTTGCCATGATTATGATGACAGCCTCAGGGCAGGCCTGCTTAAAGAAGGAGACTTGCCGGATGCGGTTTATAGAGCACTCGGACGTACAACGTCTGAAATGATAACGGCAATGGTGTCAGATGTCATCTTGAGCTCTGATGGTAAAGATGATATATACCAATCTGATCATATGCGAGACGTAATGGATATATATAGGAAGTTTATGTTCGAAAATATATATCACTCTGATAAGCTGAAGAAGGAACGAGAGCAGGCATGTTATGTGCTACGTGAACTTTATATGCATTATATGAGTAATCCCCAGGATATGCCGGAGGATTTCAGGCAAAGAGAGAAACGGTGGGGACGAGAGCAGATCGTCACGGATTATGTATCTGGACTAACCGATAGCTATGCCATAAGCTTATTCAAGAGGATATTCCTGCCGCCCGTTGATATCTAGGTAAAAGTTTCGCCAAAAAAAGAAGGGTAAGTATATTTTTTGGCGAATAGAATTATTATCTCTTTGTGAGGGGAGGTGGCATCTTGAGGAATCCTGCTATGGATGATTTTATTTCTAAAGTACGTGAGGAAACAGATATCGTATCTGTCGTATCTTCCTACGTTCCGCTTAAACACCGTGGTGGAAGGTTCTGGGGATGCTGTCCTTTCCATCATGAAAAAACACCATCATTTTCCGTTGTGCCTGATAAGGGATTCTTTTATTGCTTCGGATGCCATGCAGGCGGTGATGTGTTTAAGTTTTTGACCATGATAGAAAACGTTTCATTTTTTGATGCGGTTAAGCTCCAGGCAGAAAAGCTTGGCATTCCGGTACCAGAGCGACCGCTCACGGAGGAAGAAAAGAAACGACGTCAGGAAGCAGATGAAATGCGTCATGTGATGGAGCTCGCGAGGAATTTCTTCCATAATTGCCTTACGAAAACGAGCTATGGCAAGCCTGGCCTCGGTTATTGGGACAGACGAGGCATAAGTGAGAATATCATCGAAGAATTTTCACTCGGCTTTGCACCAGATGCATGGGATAAGCTATCAAAGGCGTTCACTAAGCGAGGCATAAAGCGCGAACTCCTCGAGGCGTGCGGACTTTCAATGCAACGCAAGCAGGGTGA
>OMZT01000095.1 GCA_900315615.1 uncultured Veillonellaceae bacterium
TGGCGACATAGCCAAGCGGTAAGGCAGAGGTCTGCAAAACCTTTATTCCCCAGTTCGATTCTGGGTGTCGCCTCCAAGTAGCATCAGAACCTCTATATTAGACGGAGGTTTGCGTTGAACAGTTTTCATTGTCTGCAGTTTCGTCTCTGACGATGGATGATTTAATTGAATGCGGAAGTAGCTCAGTGGTAGAGCATCACCTTGCCAAGGTGGGGGTCGCGGGTCCGAGTCCCGTTTTCCGCTCCATTGTGGCGACATAGCCAAGCGGTAAGGCAGAGGTCTGCAAAACCTTTATTCCCCAGTTCGATTCTGGGTGTCGCCTCCAATGAGTTCATAGCCCGGTATGACCGGGCTTTTGTTGTATATTCATATCATCTATTACTTTATGATTATGAGAGGGAAGTAGATTTCATGCTCTCGAATTTTTTAATACATCGCTTCATAAAAGATTATGATAATGTCACGGATACGACCGTGCGCGGAAACTATGGTAGGCTAAGCGGTATCACTGGAATCATAGTAAATACGATTTTATGTATCATAAAGATGGGGCTTGGCGTATTGTCAGGAGCGATATCGATAGTAGCTGATGCAATCCATAACCTCGCTGATGCAGGATCTTCTATAGTTACACTGCTTGGATTTAAGCTTGCTGCGCGACCAGCCGATGCGGAGCACCCATATGGTCATGGCCGCCTGGAGTATGTAGCAGGACTTTGTATAGCTGTCGCTATTATCATCATAGGTATCGAGCTTCTCAAGAATTCTATCTTGAAAATCATTTCTCCATCGGAATTATCTGCTTCATGGCAGATGATAGCCATACTGTTATCGTCTATAGGGCTTCAGATGTGGCTTGGCAGATTCAATAAAAATATAGGTATTACGATCAATTCTGCAGCAATACGCGCTGCGGCGACTGACAGCCTTTCCGATTGCGTGGCTACTTCGGTAGTTGTAATAAGTCTTTTGCTTCATTTCCTCTTTGGTATAAATATAGATGGTTGGGCTGGACTTCTTGTGGCTGCTTTCATATTGCATAGTGGAATCAGTGCGGCTAAAGATACACTGCAACCATTACTCGGTCAACCACCAGATCCTGAGCTTATTGAGGCGATAGAATCAATCGTCAAGAATCAGCATGGCATCATTGGGATACACGACCTGATCATAAATGACTACGGGCCGGGGAGAATCATAGCATCACTGCATGCAGAAGTACCATCACATATGAGTTTAGTGGTTGCACATGAGATGGCTGATAACCTTGAGCAGAGCATAAAGAATCAGTGCCATATACTGGTTTCTGTTCATATGGATCCAGTTGAGACAGATGATCCGTTTACGAGGAAGATGAAAGAGATAGCAGAAAGGATTGTCAGTGATACCGCCGATGGTCTGTCTATACATGACTTTCGCATATCATCAACTAAAAATAAGATAAAGCTTGTATTCGATGTTTCTGTACCTCCTGATTGCCCTATGTCAGATGATGATATAAAAGCGTGGATAAGGGCTAAGATTCATAATGAAGACAATAAATATGTTGCGATTGTGAATACAGACAGATTTTTCTTTTGAACGTAAATTTATACGAGCAATTGGCATACTGTGGTGTGAAGCTATCACAGTATGTTTTTTATACGATACATAATAGGACATGAGAGCAGGGGATTCTCATGTCAAAAAGCGCCATAATCCCAATCAGTAGGATTATGGCGCTTACTGTATATCCCTCACCTTACTAAGTATATCAGCGTTAGGATATGCTTTATGAGATTAATCTGCTATAGCAGCTTCAAGAGCAATCTTGATCATATCATTGAATGACGTCTGACGTTCCTCAGCTGTTGCTGGCTTCTCATCACTTGTGATGTGGTCGCTGACTGTGAAGATACCTAGTGCCTGGACATGGTATTTAGCTGCAAGCAGGTAGAGTGCAGCCGTCTCCATTTCAGCAGCGAGGCATCCATAGTCTGCAAGTTTATGGATGTCGAGCTCATCATCGTAGAAGCGATCCTCAGAAACAACATTTCCAACCCTTACAGGCAGACCCATCTTACGCGTTGCAGCAACTGCCTTTTCGAGGAGCTCGAAATCAGCAATTGGAGCAAAGTGAACATCATAGCCGAATGTGTTGTTGATCATGGATGAGTCCGTTGTTGCACCCTCCGCGATGACAACGTCACGAACGTGTATATCCTTATGCAGGGCTCCACATGTGCCAACACGGAAAAGCTTCTTTACACCGAATTCAGTGATGAGTTCGTTCGTGTATATAGCTATAGAAGGCATGCCCATTCCTGTACCCTGTACTGATACTGGAACGCCTTTATATGTACCAGTATATCCGAGTATGTTACGGATGTGAGTGTATTCTTTTGGATTGTCAAGGAATGTCTCTGCGATGTATTTTGCACGCAGTGGATCTCCAGGTAAAAGAATACGTTCTGCGACATCGCCTCTGTTGCCAGAAATATGTGGTGTTGCCATTTGACTGCCCCTTTCGAAAATTCAATTGTTCAGATAATATCGGAAATATAGTTCATTATACCAATATAGTCATATTGTTTCAAAGGGCATCTGTCCTATTTCATATCAAAACACTTGTGTTATTATTGCTGGCTTGACGATGACGCTAAACTGTGATAAAGTAAAATCACTGCGGATGTGGCGGAATTGGCAGACGCGCAGGATTTAGGATCCTGTGTCCTAGACATGAGGGTTCGAGCCCCTCCATCCGCACCAATATTGGTAAGAAGGATTGCAGCGACGAGGTCGTGCAATCCTTTATTTTCATGTGATAAGTATAGTCTTTACGAGGGAATGGTTAAGTATGCGTTTTTTTAAGGAGATTGTTCTAGCTATATTTGCAACTGTATTGGTCTTAATACCATCTGATGTATCTGCCGTTGAGCAAAGCAGAGTACCACAGATTAGCGCGATATCAGCTGTGTTATGTGATCTTGATACGGGTAGGACCTTGTACGAGAAGAACCCTGATAAAAGGATATATCCAGCCTCGACGACAAAGATGATGACATGCTTGCTCGCACTTGAGAAAAGCAGCCCTGATAGTATTGTTGTAGCAAATGACGATGCAGCAGATGTCGAGAGCACTCGTATAGTTGCAGGGCAGCGTTTTTATATGCGTGATATTATTTATCAGATGATGCTTATATCTGATAACGGTGCGGCAATAGCCATAGCTGATAAAATCGGCGGAAGCGTGAGTGGATTTGCAGATATGATGAATAAAAAGGCAGCTCTGCTTGGTATGACGCATACGCATTTCGTGAATCCGAATGGGATGCCGGATATGGCACATTATACGACTGCTCGTGATATGTCAATACTCGCGCGTGCATGCATGCAGCACTCTGCTTTCAGGCGCATCGTGGGAACAAAACAACGAAATGTATATCTCTTGACACCATCAAATAGAAAGAATTACTGTGAAAATACAAATGAATTATTATATAGTTATCCTGGCTGTACAGGCATAAAGACCGGATGGACACGTGCCGCTGGAGGATGCCTTGCAGCGTCTGCGTCAAGGAATGGCAGATCCTTGCTAGTGCTTGTATATCATTCTGATAATGAAGAAAGCCGCTTCGATGAGGCAGCGGCTCTTCTTGATTATGGTTTTTCTATTGACGTGAATCGTAAGTAAGACGATATCATATATGATTTTATTCTGCGTTTGCGTCAGATACAGTGAATATGTATCCGCTTTCAGTACCTGTGAACTGGAAGCGGATATTTTCTTGTGTAATAGAGTTATTGGCATCTTTTAGACTGCCACCTTTTTTGAACCCTAGATCACTTAAGACTTTCTTGCGGACGTTATTTGCATCAGATGGGAATAGTGACTCTGCAGTAACACCGATTGTAGTGACTAGTTTTACTAGTTCTTCCTGACTACCAGGTTTCGCAAAGACGGACAACATCTGTAATTCTCCCGTTTTCGGATCGATTCTGCCAGATACATGTATGGAAGATGTTAGGTCATAGCCGAAGACGCTTTCGTTCTTTTTGGCAGGTTTCATCTCCATTTGGGCTTTCTTTACGTTGCGGTTCTCATTAAAGCGCTCCACGAATAGGTTGTACTTGATTCCAAGGGATCCGGAGGCCTCAGGAACATCTTCCTTGGTGGCTATAGACTCAATTTGATCGCTCATCTGTTCTTGGTGCATCATCGTTATACCTATAGTCGATGCAATGAAAATGAAGGTTATAGCGATAATGCCGATAATCAGATATTTCTTTTTCTTCCTCTTGGCGATGGTCTCAGGATTCAGTTCCATGACAGAATGCCCGCATTTTGGGCAAGTCGTCGCTGCTGGACTGACATCGGCGTTACAATATTTACATTTCATATTCATCGCTCCTATTTCGTTATTTATAGAACGTCTTTATTATACATCCTATAAGGCTAAATTTCCACTACACACCGAAAGTCAGCGAGTAAATTATCCTTGCCATGCAGCCTCATGAAAGACTATAATAGTGGGGGTAATCCAGTATATGTACTTGTTCTACTAGTATGAATAGTTGATGTTGAGGTGATTAAAGCGATTCGCGCATGTCAACATTATTATGTATGAATAATAGTATCGCAGTTAGCTTGGTGTCTATGCTTTATCGGAGGAGGAAAGAAGCTTTATGGGAATTACACAGTCAGATTCACGTAATCTGAGCATGATGATGGATCTATATGAGCTCACTATGGCAAACGGATATTTCCGGGAGGGCGACACACAAAAAAGAGCAGTATTTGACGTATTTTATCGTCGTAATCCGGACGGGGCGGGATTTGCGATATTCGCAGGGCTCGAGCAGGTTATAGAGTACATAGAGAACATGCACTTCTCATCATATGATATTGAATATTTTAAATCACTCGGACTTTTTGATGACGGGTTTCTTAGATATCTGTCGGAATTTAAGTTTTCAGGGGATATATATGCGTTCCCAGAGGGAACGGTCATGTATCCTAATGAACCCGTGTTGACTGTTGTTGCGCCAATTATTGATGCCCAACTTGTAGAGACGGCAATCCTGGCACAGATCAACCATCAGTCACTGATTGCAACTAAGACACAGCGTATCGTGCGTGCGGCACGTGGGCGTGCAGTATCGGACTTCGGTGCAAGGCGTGCGCATAACATGGACGCAGCGGTATACGGTGCGAGAGCTGCTTATATAGGCGGTGCAGCGGGTACAGCTACTGTACTGGCAGGTGAAAGGTTTCATATACCCGTAGGCGGGACTATGGCACATAGCTGGGTGATGTTCTATAAAGATGAATTTGAGGCATTCAAGAAATATGCTGAGACTTATCCAGATGATACTGTACTTCTGATTGATACATATGATGCTTTGCGTTCCGGAATACCTAACGCTATACGCACCGCGCATGAGATTCTTGAGCCGATGGGGAAGCGCCTGAAAGGCGTGCGTCTGGATTCTGGAGATCTTGCATATCTCACTAAACGTATGCGTGTAATGCTGGATGAGGCTGGTCTTGAGGATTGTAAGATCACTGTGTCGAACAGCCTGGATGAAAAGACGATACATTCAATTATTTCGCAAGGTGCATGCATAGACAATTTTGGTGTAGGTGAGAGACTCATTACCGCCAAGAGCGATCCAGTATTCGGCGCGGTATACAAAATCTCTGCCGTCGAGGAAAATGGCGCATTCAGTCCAAGGATAAAGGTATCAGAGACTGTTGAGAAGATAACTAATCCTGGACTAAAGAAGGTGTATCGCATATATAGCGATAATGGGCATGCCGTTGCAGATCTGATTACGGGGTATGATGAAACCATTGATATGTCGGCACCATATGCGTATATCGATCCGGAGCGTCCATGGGAAAACCGTCATTTCAGGGGATGCACTGCAAAGAATCTTCAGACCTGTGTCATCAAGGAAGGTAAGCGTGTATCGGGCACACGTTCATTGCAGGAATTGCAAAGTTATGTGAAGTCACAGCTTGCAAATGAGATTTGGGATGAGGAACAGCGGTTTGAAAATCCACATAAGCATTATCTTGATATGAGTCCCGGATACTATAAGATGAAGATGGATCTGCTTCATAGCTTTGAGATGGAATAATCCTATTGTGATAAATATATGAAGGGGAAGGGCTTTATATGATTAGAGTGGGGATTTTTGGATATGGTAATCTCGGACGTGGCACGGAGCTTGCCATAAGGAAAAATGATGACATGGAGCTTGTGGCTGTATTTACGCGCCGGGATCCTTCCAAGGTAAAAATACAAACAGCCGGTGTACCAGTAGTCTCTAGCGATGATGTTGCCTCCTGGAAAGACCGTATCGATGTCATGGTCATCTGTGGCGGTAGTGCTACAGACCTTCCAGTACAGACGCCGAAGCTCACCGAATTATTCAATACGGTCGATAGCTTCGATACACATGCACGCATACCAGAACATTTTGCTGCTGTAGACGATGCGGGCAAAAGGAATGGCCATGTGTCCATTATATCTGTGGGATGGGATCCTGGTCTGTTCTCACTGGCACGTGTTTATGGCGATGCCATACTTCCTGGCAGCAAGCCCTTTACGTTTTGGGGGAGGGGAGTCAGCCAGGGACATTCTGATGCTATTCGCCGCGTAAAGGGCGTCCGTGATGCTAGACAGTATACCGTACCTGTACAGAGTGCCTTAGATGCTGTACGCAATGGTGAATCACCTGACTTTACCCCGAGGCAGATGCATACACGTGAGTGCTATGTAGTGCTCGAAGATGGAGCAGATAAGGAGCAGGTTGCGCACGATATAAAGACCATGCCAAATTATTTTGATGAATATGATACAACTATTCATTTCATTACTGAGGAAGAACTGCAGAAGAACCATAGTGGTCTTCCACATGGTGGATTTGTTATTCGTGCTGGGTACACAGGCAAAAATGACGAACATAGGCATATCATAGAATATAGCCTGCAGCTCGATTCCAATCCTGAATTCACGACGAGCGTGCTTGTGGCATATGCACGTGCTGCAGTACGCTTGCATTCAGAAGGCGTATCAGGTGCGAAATCTGTGCTTGATATTCCACCTGCTTATTTGAGCAGCAAAAGCGATGCCGAGCTGAGAAAGAATCTGCTCTGATCCTTTGTAAGCGATATAAAGAAATGGTGCTCTCGCATGCGGCGAAAGCACCATTTCTTTATCTAATTTATTAGTATCAGTATTTTTTCTCTTCGAGAACGAGTTCAAGCGCATTTAGAACGTCGTCTATATCTTTTTCTGTAATGACAAGAGGTGGCTGGAAGGCCATTACGTTACGTCCTATGCCGTTTTTACCTATGATGAAGCCGCGGTCTTTGAGCTCCTCCAATACATCGTCCAGTACATCTGGGGCAGGGGATTTATCAGGATTGACGAATTCGGCACCGACCATCAAGCCTATGCCGCGTACATCGCCTATGACCGGATGGCGTTTCTGTAGTTCCATGAGACCAGATTTCAGCTGCTTTCCGCGCTCCTGAGCATTTTTCATCAGATTGTGTTTTTCGATATAATCGAGCACGGCGAGTCCTGCTGTGGTAGATACGGGATTTCCACCAAGAGTTGATGCACCTGGCTGCGTATAGGTATCCGCAATCTTAGCAGTAGACATGAATGCAGATATTGGGGCACCGTTACCGAGTGCTTTTGCAACACTCATGATATCAGGTACGACATCCCAGTTTTCTATTGCAAACATTTTGCCTGTACGTGCAAAGCCAGTCTGTACCTCATCTGCGATAAAGAGCGTACCATGCTGCTTCAGTATTTCCATTACACGCTTGAAATATCCCTTTGGCGGCACGACAATACCAGCATTGCCTTGTATAGGTTCTGCAATGAATGCAGCAGGATGACCACTTGTTGCTGTCTTGATGATGGTTTCTATCTCATTTGCACAGGCGAGATCGCATTCCGGATATTTCTTTCCGAGTGGGCAGCGATAGCAATATGCGTTTGGAGCGAAGTTTATTCCACCAACGGGATTAGGATCTGTACGCCACATGCCAATACCAGTAAGACTCATCGTAAGCTTGGTGCGTCCGTGAAGACCATTACGCAAAGCAATGAATTCACTGGACTTTGTATAAATCTCCGCCAAAAGGCATGAGCCTTCATTTGCTTCGGTACCGGTAGAACAGAAGAATGTCTTCTGTATATCGCCAGGCGTTACCTGTGCTAAGCGCTCCGCTAGATTTACGAAATTTTCGGTAAGGTAAATATTGCATACGTGCTGCAGGGTCTGTACCTGCTTTGCAACCTTTGATGATATCTCAGGATTGCAATGCCCACAATTGATTACAGATACGCCCGCAAAGCAGTCTAGATACTTGCGTCCTTCGCTGTCGTACAGGTACTGCATTTCACCCTTTACGAATTCTCTCGGCTTTTTATAGAAATGAGCGAGACATGGCATTATATATTTTTTCTTTTTTTCCAGGATAGCTTCTGGACCTATGTATTCTGACATATTCTACCTTCTCTCAAAAATGATGCTGATCTATCAGATGGAATTCCTTGACTGATGGAACCTGTAAGTACCTATTCCCAAACCTCTAGGAGCATCTTCCTTTATTATTTTAAAGTCATCATCAGAGAAACCATCTTCTCCGGCAGATATGCGATCAAGTGCACGTCTATATATCGATGTCAGCTTCGCAGCATATTCTGGTGTATAGTCCTTTGCCTCTATTCGATATGAGGCTACGCCGCTGAATTTTTCTAGATAAGGATACAGGCACATGTCATTAGCAAATAGGATATGATTCCTCCCATACTGATCCATCCTGAGGCTGTGTTTTTCTCCAGCCTCGTCGAGTAGAGCATAGTGGCGATTATTGAATTCAGGATTAGACATTGGATCGTATCCGCCAAGTGACATTTCTGCAAGGTTGTGATCAATAATCATGGATTCATATGATCCGTGTACTACGACCTCGATAGGCATCTTGGATTTTTCAACGATTTCACGCAGCTGCTCATATGAGAGCTCATATGATGATACAGCCATGCAGCACCCGTTCTTCATAAGGAACTCAGCGGAGATGTGATTGAATGTGTTGAAACCATAATCCGCCTGTATAGGGAAATCCGTGCACTTAGATACCATATCCAGCATACCAAGACTGTTTACCAATACGCCATCTGCATGTTCAGGTGCATACTGGAGCGTATGCATGAGCTGCTCCATTTCGCTGAACTCTCTGCGGGTAGCTGTGCGTGGGGTAGAGACGAGCACTTTCTTTCCAAGTGAATGTGCCTTAGCTATTACATCCTGTATATCCGCTACGCTTACAGGCCTTTCCGGGCGCCATACTTCACCACCTATATATACGACATCTGCACCGGCATCGAGAACGGCTAATGCTTCGGTTTTACTGCTTACACGAACTGATAATCTCGGAGTAGACGCAAAATCACATGATATGTTTTTTTTCTGCCTCAGTATCTCTTCTTGGAATCCTGCCTCTTTTACAGCAGAACTGAAGAATCTCGGTTCTCTTTTTCCAGAAAATCCGATAGCTGTCCTGTCAGGTTTGCCCAGTGCGAATGATGTGGTGAAGTCACGTGCGCGATTATCATACAATGCTTTCCAATCTGTATCATCAGTTTGCCATGCTGCTGGATCATGCATATAGGAGTCAATAGCTTTCCTATATACGGATACTATACGCTTGATGAATGGGGCAGGGCGCATACGACCCTCAATCTTGAATGAGCGGACTCCTGCCTGTATCAACTCTGGCAGATTCCTATACATGCACATGTCCTTTATGGCAAGCTTATATGGATTAGTGTCATCGAGTATCTCACCCGTATTGTCATCGATAAGCTTGTAAGGCCAGCGGCATGGCTTAAGGCAGCGCCCACGGTTGCCGCTTTGCCCGAATAGTACTCCAGAGTGTATGCACTGTCCGCTTTCAGAGATACAGATATCTCCATGTACAAAATATTCTACTTCTATACCAGTATCCGCTTTGAAGAGCGCAAGCTCATCTAACGTCATTTCACGACTTGTAACAACACGTGTAATCCCATATTCCTGCAATTTGCGTATGGTTGCAGTATTGTGCGTGTTCATCATGACCGATGCGTGCATAGGGATTTTTATATTCATCTCATTAACAAGCTTTATCACTGCAAGGTCCTGGACTAATATGGCATCCGGTCTAATCTCATTCAGATAGCTAAGATATTCCTTTAGTGCGGGGAGCTCTTCATCACTGATAAGATTGTTTATCGTGACATAAAGCTTGACGCCATGTGCATGCGTATAATCTATGGCTTTTTTCAGCATTTCATCAGAAAAATTCATGTCGCCTTCGTGCATACGCATATTAAAATGACGCCCGCCAAGATATACGGCATCAGCGCCAGCTTCAACTGCAGTTTCCAGCACATCCCAATTACCGGCAGGCGCCAGAAGCTCTACTGATTTTTTTGTAAGTAGCATATAATTCGTCCTCTCATGTGATAAATTCCAAGCTCCATTATATCATCAATACTGGATTTATACAAAAAGTTATTCCGAGCCATGATCCAAGATAGCAAGCAGCTCATCCGCATAATCATTCATTTCGTGGTTTTGGGCAGATGATATCAAGATAGGAATGACTGCATCTTTATGAAACAATGATTCACGAATGAAGTCCGCTAAGTATTCAGGGAATATGTGATTCTTATTGCAAAGCTCCCATAAAGCATCAAGATTTCCGTTGCGATCGATGCCATATTCAATGCGTCGCAAAAAGCGGGCAAGTGTCATCCGGATATCTGTAGTATACATGCTTTTTAGGTTCATGACAGCTGATGAGAGGCGCTGTGCCTTTATGATCCATACGGGGACAGCAAGGTCATTGCTTTGATTGGCGAAGCCATCATTTGCCCAGTGAAGAACGTCGGATTTATCGTCTGCACCAGATGGTAGAAAATGTATTTCCTTATAAAGTGCATCGTTCAGCAAATTAACGATATCCTGTTTTGCATAAAAACGCGTATCTGATGAAAATTGTCCATTTCGAATATTTTCTAGTACACCATGATAACGTATGTTATGAAATAACGTGATGAGGAATCCAGCAGGTTTTAAAAGACGATTGATATGTAATAGCGTTTGCCATGCGATATATGCATGATCCAGCACGTCCGGTGCAATGATTATATCATATGCTTGATTGTTCAAAGTGAGCTTTTGTGTCTGTATGTCAGCTATATACCATTTTATATTGTAACCCTTGATATCGTATAGGTCTTCTATACCCTCAAAAGGTGTAACAACATCAAAGTTTGCTTTGGGGCACAGGCTGACCAAATCCCTGAGCATTGCTGCACCGTTCAATACGAGTATATGGCAGGCGTTCTTTGATGGAATCATATAATGTAGCATGTCAGTAAAACTATTGTGCTTATACATCCTTTACCTCACTTGAAATAAGTCATGGCCTTGTATATGCCACTGAGAAATGACGAGCAATACGTATCCATATCTGTCAGTGATGATTGCAGGACATGTGCTCTTAGTGTCCTATGATATCTTGAAAGTTTGCTGGTATCTTTGGCAAGTGTCATGGCCTTTGAAATATATTCGTCGGTATTATGGGCAATGAGCTCAGGTAATCCGGCGGATTTAAGGATACTGGCACTGAAACGCGCTCCATATCTGCTCCCAGCCAGCGTGATGACAGGTACTCCCATGATGAGAGCTTCTGCTGTAGATGCACCGCCTGTATATGGGAAGGTATCGAGTACGATATCTATATTATGGTAATTGCTGAGATAATGATATGCTCCATCTAATAGCTTGAGCCTATTCATGGGGAACCCGAGACGTTGTAGCCTGTCACTGAGAAATGTGGTACGTCCGGTCATCGTATCCTGAAGTACGAGCTTAGATGATGGCATTTGTTCAAGCAGCTTCAGCCAGAGAGAAAGTACAGAGTCATTTAATTTCATGTAGTTTTGCATAGAGCCGAATATTACCCGCGATGATGCCGGATCTTCTGGGCATACGGTAAGGGGCTCTGAAGCAACCAGTAGTTCTTCTCGCGGCATATAGCAGAATGCATGTGGAAGCATGAGTAATTTTTCCGTGAAATGACAATCCTTGCTGATGGTGCCATCGTCTGATAAGGCTTCAGCGTTTGGAAGAAGCTCTTTATCGGCAAGGACTAAATCTATTGCGGGGACAGCTGTCGTATCAAACCATCCTATAGCAGAGATCTGTAATGGAGCAGGGCGGAGTGAAGCAATTTGCAGAGTCATCCCACCAGCACTATGACCGCCCAGGTCTATAAGTACATCAAGATTATCGTTACGTATATTTTCTGCAGCAGCTGTTAGATCCATATCCGCAAGGCTGATTGTAGATATAGATGTGGGGATATCGATAAAGGAACACGACTTCATGCTATAGCAGAATACCTGCATGCCCTTTTTAGAAAGTCCGGTTATCAATGGCATATAGAAGCCATATGATGAACTTTCTTCAAAAGATGGAGCCAGGAAACCAATACGAAGATGTTTGATATGCGAATCTCTTTCATGTAGCGGACTACTTAGCGTGGAAGGGTACACATAGAGTTTTTCAGCCAACAGCATCTGCACGTACATGTCATCATCAGATATGCCATCGAGATAGTGAATACAGAACAGATAATTAGAGAGATGCTCCCTCTGACTGCGGAGATATTTATCGTTCATCATCGCTTGCCAGTAAGCCCTGGCAGCGCCGGCAGCATCTCCCACATCATGATAGTGCGCTCCCTCTTTTTCAAGATCGCGCCAATCTTTCAAATCGTGTCATCCTTTCTGTACTGATTTATTCTTCGGATACACTCCTATAGTAAGCTCATTGATCAGTGGTATGATATTGCCCAGCTGGCGCACCAATACTCCTGCCGTGACCGCGATTCCTGCAGTCACGACATAGAAAACAATGGCTATAGGTGCAGTCATAATCTTGCCTGTTTGAGCGAGGAAATATGCTAGATAAGTAATAGCTAAAGGATGTGCCAAGTATGCGAAGTAAGAGTGCTTGCCCAGTATATGCAAAAGCGTATTCAATTTTTCTGGATATTTCTGGTACGTGAATATATTAAAGAAGAATATACTCGCCATGATCGTATATAATATACCAGCTGGTGAAAGCTGATGAGCGGTATTTATAGCTTCTAATGCTGTGTAGCCCGTATTGAAGATTAGATGATAATAGAAGCCTAGCAAGGAAACAAGGGATACCCAGAATAATATCGTAATCGTATTCCTGAATCTTTGCATGATATCCTTGAAGGAATCCATATGCCATGCAAGCCATCCACCAAGTACAAAGATAAACACATAATGCATTACCCAGTAATTGAGCCTATACATGAATACCGCACGGAGCAGGGGATCAGTAAGGCTATACACCCACGTGTTGAAAGATACCGAAAAGCTTGACCAGTAATCAAATATGATTTGTATGATGAGAAGGATGGCAAGGCCTTTCAATCCTATGCGTCGAACCATGTAGACCCATAAAGGCATTAGTATATAGAACCATATCAATATAACAAGGAAGTATAGCTGATACTTTGCATTACCAAAGAGGAGCAGGCTACCCAAGGAAGCAATCCCGGGGAAACCGACCTGATAGAATATCCCATCGTGTGCAAGATACAAGACAGACCATACGATATATGGGATGATGACTGTCTTAGCCCTTCGTTTCATAAACGAACCATATTTAAGGGGTTTCTCAGGATCCATATTATAAAAAAGTCCGAATGCGGATATAAAGAAGAATATTGGTACTGAGAATCTTGAGGCAACCTCAAAAAGCGCAATAAGATGGATATTAGCTGAAGTATTCATGAGATACTGGGAGCCAACATGTATAGCTATAACACCCAGCATAGATATTCCGCGTATATATTCTATTGCTGGAAGGCGCGGTTTACTTTTTTTTATAACTAATGAATTCGTATCCAAAATAAATCAAAATCCTTTTAATTGCCAAGTAAAAAATCTATATGTACATCTGCAGAGAGATCGATAGTTCCCGGTGAGACAGGTGTAGAGTCATTGACGGTGTCAACCTTTGCAAGCATTATCCTGCTGTATGCACGAGGCTGAAAGTCTGATGTATTCTCCGACACCGATTTTACACCTATGATCTTCAGACCGAGACCCTCAGCCATAATATTTGCCTTGCTGCGTGCATCGGCAACGGCATAAGATAAAGCCTGGCTGCGTAAAGAAGAAGTATCTTTTACGGAAAATGAGAGCGAACGTATCTCATTGGCACCGGCTTTGAGGGCGGTATCTATGACCTTGCCCGTTTGATCTATATCATTTATTGTGATTACTACATTATTGTCTACTGTATATCCTTTTATCTCGTTACGACGATTTTCGCGCTCATCATATATTGGCCTGAAGGAATAATCCTCAGTGCGAATGTTCTTTTCAAAAATGCCAAGCTTCATTATTGAAGCCTTTACAGCAGAGGCTGCAGCGGCATTCTTCAACTGTGCCTTTTGAGCATCATTGGCATAGGTTGTTACACCAATTACGATTTTTGCGGTATCTGGTGTGGCAGTGACCTTTCCCGTGCCATTTACAGACATGACAGACTCTGCAGCTTCCGCATTTTGTACCGGGAACATAAGCACAGCCGCAGCAGTGATGCATATCGCCATACATAATTTCACGAATTTATTCATGATACATTTCCTCCTTCATGTATGCTGAAATACCTTCCTATATAATAGACTGAATCCAATTGACTGTAAAGCATAGGATGTATATTTTATCATACATTATCTTAAAGCATGAGAAGCTACACTTTTCAGCATAGATATTCAAAATGTGCCAGCTGGATTTGTCTAAACTATTGAAGCCGGATGAAATAAAAAGTATAATAAAAATAGAAAAATATGATGAAGGGGGTAACATGCCATGGAAAAGTGGATAAATATGTCATTAGATAGCAAGATTATTTTTTTCAAGATAATGCTATCGGTTTTCCTGCTGCTCGTTGTTGCAGGAAGCGGAATGGCAGCTTCAGCAGAGTATTATACGCCGAGCTATGCTCTGAAGGAAGCAGGGACTGCACTTTCCGTAAAAGATGAGAAGGCATTTCATAGATTCGTCGATTGTGATAGCTTGATAAAAAATGCCTATGATGATGGCTCACGTGAGCTTTCAGATAATATAGTTTTATTATCTGAAAGATATCCTGCCGATTGGTTTTTCAAACATGATACAGCATTCATGAAGAGCTATACAAAAGCTCATCGGAAAGATGCAATAGATATGGCCGGTAAGGTTATGGAGCTTTACTTTAAGGGAACACAGAAGCCAGCTGTTTTTGAAGATAACCCAGCGGCATGGGTCGCCTCGGACCTAGATACGTATTTAAATGAAACTAGTGCAGAAATCGTTGCTGTGTCATTGATGGATGGTGGGGATAGGGCATCTGCCACTATAAGGCTGCATGGTCATGGCACCTACGGATCTTTGCTTGATGGAGTGGAAGTTTCGCTGGAATTGAAGATCAGCTCAACTGGAATATGGCAAATAAATAGGATAACAAATCCACATGGACTGCTCTTGCCTGTCACAGATGCAGCAGAGAAGTATTGGAAGGTATCAGGCTGGGAGGATTGAACCTATTGCTTGATGTTCATGTCCTAGCATAACGTAGGGTGCGTCTTGTATAGGATTTTGAGTCTTGTTTTATATTGAAAAAATTGTTTGGAATTGAATGGCATCTGTGATATAATATTCATGCGCTTTTGTATATGCAATTATGTGAATCGGTTAATGAGGGGGAGTTGCCGTGTTTATGCAACTGGACAGGTGGTTGATTCTATTCTGGGGGAATGAGTATGAATTGGTTCAATGACATAAAGCTGTCTAAAAAGATCCTGTGTCTTGTGCTTGTGTCTTTGATTGGATTGATTGCAGTATCTTTCACCGGGTATCATTATCTATCACGCACAGGGCAGCACATGGCATTGATGTACGAGCAGAAGATGCCTGCAAGGGAACACCTAAGCGAGGCGCATGTCATTGTCAGGAAGATCCAGTCTGGGGTTCTGGAATCTGTTGCGAGCAGTGATCCAGCAAGACGCGTAAAGCTGAAAAGCGATATGACGGGGCAATTCATTGATGAGTATAATGCCGCGTGGAGCGCCTATCTTGCACTTGACCGTGATTCAGCTGCAGAGGAACTGATCCCAAAGACACAGAAGGATTGGGAATCATACAAGGACGTAGCGGGACAGATATATGACCTTTCGATAGCAGGACGTACAGAAGATGCTATGAACCTATATGCAGGGGATGGCGTCAAGAAGCTGAATGCAATAAAGACGGACCTGATGGAGCTTGGACGAATCAGCGGGGAGGCTGCCGCCGAGGCTAATAGGGCGAATACTGAAGATGCCCGTATTGCTGGGATAGTAAGTATCGTGATATCATTGATTGCATTCATCCTGTTGCTTTTCTTTGCGATTATTATTGGAAGGTCTGTAAATAATGGCACGGAGAGGATGCTGGACATCTGCCATAACCTCAGGAAAGGTGATTTCCGCCATCGTGGATCCTGTACTGAACGTAAAGACGAATTCGGGGCTATGGAGCGGGCACTTTCTGAAGTTGGTGGCAATCTTCGCAAGCTGCTGCTTGAAATCAAGAAGGCGTCAGAGGACTTGACATCCGCATCCAATCAGCTAACACAGGGCTCTCAGCAGTCAGCGCAGGCTTCTGGGCAGGTCGCGAATTCTGTTACGCAGGCGGCTGCATCTGTATCGGAGCAGCAGAGAGCTGTAGATGAGAGCGTAAATACCATATCAAAGATAGCTGGCTCTATAAGTGCTGTTGGACAGAATACTGACCGCGCGGCTAAGAATTCTGAGGAAGCGGCTAAGAGGGCTCGTGATGGCCAGAAGCATGTCGAAGACGCAGTACGTGGAATGAAGGACGTAGAGAAGGTCGTGCGCATTTCGGCAGAGACTGTAGACAAGCTTGGAGAACGCTCACAGCAGATAGGTACGATAGTTGATACGATACAGGATATATCGGCTCAGACGAATCTACTTGCTCTTAATGCTGCCATAGAAGCGGCTCGTGCTGGCGATGCTGGACGTGGATTCTCTGTTGTTGCAGATGAGGTGCGTAAGCTCGCCGAGCAGTCTCAGGAAGCTGCAGAGCGTATCAGCAGCCTGATAGAGTCAATACAGTCAGATACTGGTGTAGCTGTTTCATCCATGAACGACGGAAGGGCTAAGGTCGAGACGGGTGCTGCATCTATAGGCGAACTTACAGCTGTATTTAACGAGATTACAAAACTTGTAGATGATATGAGCAATGAGACGATAGATATTGCAGAATCTCTAAAAGAGGCCTCAAAAGATGCAGAATCTGTGACAAGAGCTGTAAAGGAGATCAGCAATCAAAGTGCGTCAGTTGCGGATGAGATGCAGTCTGTATCGGCAGCGACTGAGGAGCAGTCGGCATCTTCCGAGCAGGTTGCAAGTTCGAGTGATTCCCTTAGAAAGCTGGCAGGAAAGCTTCAGGGTTCAGTAAGCGTATTCAAGCTATGATGAGTAAATCATGGGAGCCGCGAAAGCGGCTCTTTTTTTGCAGGAATCATTGATATATGTGCAGAATAGCGAATATATCATGTTTAGCGACTTTGGAGAGTGATACTGTGAGCGATAGGAAAAAGGCTGTCATTCTTGCAAGCTTTGGTTCATCGGATAAAACAGAATATGAGAACTGTCTCGGTTCATTGAAGGCAGCTGCATCTATAGCATTCCCAGACGCGGAGGTATTTGAGGCATTTACATCGGACTTCATCCGTAAGAGGATTGCTGATGCGGGTAAAAGGATTTGCTCTGTTGTAGAGCAGCTACAGCAATGCCATAGAGATGGATTTGATGAAGTATTCGTGCAGCCGACGCATTTAACTCCTGGAAAGGAGTATTATGACAAGATCGTATTTGCACTTAGGGATTTCGTTCAATTACAAAATCATTCAGATATGAAGGTGATCTTGGGTACGACAGTGTTTGGCTGCCATGATATGCCTTCATTTTATGCAGATGATATACCACCGTTTCGTGTGCCTTTTGCAGATTCCTATGAAGATGATAGGGAAGGACTGGCTACGATATGTTCTACATTAGCACCCGAGAAAGGGGAAATAATGGCTTTTATGGGACATGGCTCCCCAGATCGTCATAATCCTGTATATGAGACACTCCAGAGATTGGCTGATGAAGAGGAGATTCCTGTAGTGTTTGGCGTGTTAGAGAAGACAGATACTCCTTCCTTGGATGATATGATATGTAAGCTTCATGGTATGGGAGCTAAACATGTGCTTTTGAGGCCTATGCTTCTAACGGGCGGGCTGCATGTGAAGAGAGAGATGCTTGGAGACGATAAGGAATCATTTAAATCCAGGCTTCAGCATGAGGGCTTCGAGCTACGCACGGATGATAGAGGCCTTGCAAGCTATCCTGCTTACAGTGATTTATTGTGTAGGCATATCAGGGTTACATATAGAAGAATGATTGAGGCGAGGAATGTCTGAGAAGCAACGCTCGATTGATATGATTCATGGTCCAATATGGCATAAAATGCTGGTCTTAGCGATTCCAATCATTCTTTCGAGCGTTTTTCAGCAGCTTTTCAATACAGCGGATGTTGCTGTTGCAGGAAGGTATATTTCCAATCAGGCTATGGCTGCAGTAGGAAGCAATGCGCCTGTCATCAGCCTGTTCATCAACCTTTTCGTCGGATTATCTATAGGTGTCAACGTGATGGTTGCTGCTGCGATTGCACGGAAACGGTTTGTGATAGTGAGAAAGGCTGTGCACACATCTATCCTTCTTGCTGTTATAATAGGAATCGTCGTAGCTGTGGTAGGCATTATTTTTGCGAAACCATTGCTTGTTATTATAGCTGCTCCGCCAGATGTTATAGATATTGCAGCTGCATATCTACGCGTATTTTTCCTAGGCATGCCTTTTTTTATGGTCTATAACTTCGGTAGTGCAATACTCCGTGCAGATGGTGATGCAGCCCGGCCGTTTTACTGCCTTATAGTATCGAGCCTACTTAATTTTGCGTTGGATATGCTGTTCGTTATCGTTTTTGGGTGGGATATAGAAGGGCTGGCACTGGCTACCGTTATCGCTAATGTGCTGAATGCCGTTTTGGTTATTTATTTCATGTGCATGGAGCACGGATATCTTCGTCTTGAATGGAGTATGCTGGGATTAGATAGGCCGTGTGTAGCGCGGATCGTGTCCATAGGCGGTCCAGCTGGACTCCAGGGGACGGTGTTTTCACTGTCAAATGTTGTCATACAGGCGGCGATAAACAGTTTCGGTTCAGCAGCGATGGCAGGTGTATCCGCAGCACTCAACTTTGAATTCTTTGCGTATTTTATCGTAAATGGATTTGCTCAGGCAGCCGTCACATTTACCAGCCAGAATTATGCTACAGGACACCTTGCACGATGCCGTATTATATTCAGGCAGTCGCTTATCGGTGCAACCGTGTTTACAGCTGTCGTTGCGGCGATCTTCCTCATATTTAGATATCCTCTACTACATATCTTCTCAACTGATCCGGAAGTGATGGAATATGCGCTGATAAGGTTATGTGTTGTCACGGGACTAGAAATGATGACAGCATGGTATGAGATACCTGGCGCATGTCTTCGTGGCATGGGCGTATCCATGCTGCCTGCCATTGAGACGCTGATTGGCTCATGTGTACTTCGTATAGTCTATATAGCAACGTTGTTTCGTGCGATGCCTGATTATCTGATGATGACATGTATATACCCTGTAAGCTGGGCAGTCACAGGTATCATGGTCATTGGAACGTATTTTTATGTGCGCGCTAAGGTGTTCAGGACACGTGTAAGACTAGTGTAGCTTTCTAAGGCATTCGACTTGTGTTGAATGTTAAGGATAGGATTAAATAATAAAGATAGAGTTGCAATTTTTGTTGGTCTGCTTTATAATGTGTATACAAGCTAATCAATGCGATTATACGCAATTGTGCGCTATACCCTTTACAGGGGGCCGTAAAGGTTTCGACAGGGGCAGATGGGGCATGATAAGCGAGCCCGGGGGTCATCAACCGGTTAGTAAGGTGAAAATTAAATTTAAGAGCTAACGAAGATTACGCTCTGGCCGCTTAAGGCCACCTCTGCTGCAAATTCCGCCCACTAACGCGCAGCAATAGAGGTCAAATAGTGGGATACCATCCGGAGATGTTCCGATAAGGGTGGGAAATCTTAGGGACTCGGCCTGATTGAGCTTGTCTTTGGACTCATGATGGCTTAAAAACGACCATAGACTGCGCTCGGAGAAAGTTATGAAACAGTGCTTTTGGACAGGGGTCCGATTCCCCTCGGCTCCACCATATGCATATGCTACGTCCGCTGATAGCAGACGTATGAAAAAAGCGCTTCCTTTTTGGAAGCGCTTTTCGTTTACGTGTATTATGCCATTGTAAGTATTTTTTTTGCAGCAGCTTGACCTGTAGATGTGGTGGCAAGTCCGCCCATGGCTGTTTCACGTAGCGAAGTGGGTAAGGCACTTCCTATACGGCTCATTGCATCTATTACCTCATCGACAGGGATGACAGAATGTACGCCCGCAAGTGCCATATCCGCGGCAACAAGTGCATGAACAGCGTCAAAACCGTTGCGTTTAACACATGGGACCTCAACCAATCCTGCAACTGGGTCGCACACGAGACCCAAAAGATTCTTCAGTGCGAGCGCCGCTGCATCTGCAATCATGTCTGGAGTTCCACCCATCAGATCTACTGCAGCTCCAGCTGACATTGCGGCTGCTGTACCGCACTCAGCTTGGCATCCACCTTCAGCGCCTGCTATGCATGCATTTTGTTCTATGACCATACCGATTCCAGCAGCAGTAAACATCGACAAAACAATTTGCTCATCTGAAATGTTATCATGCCATAATTGAAGGGCATAAAGTACCGCTGGCAATATGCCGCATGAGCCGGCCGTAGGACATGCAACTATCCTTCCCATTGCTGCATTTCGTTCGGCAACGGCAACGGCAGCTGCCTCGGCGGTGCCTGCTGCATATCCCAATAGGCTTTTACCAGCATGCGCGTTAAGACGTACGGCGTCACCTCCAGTAAGGCCGGAAAATGATTTTTCCGATGTTTGGAGTCCGTTGACGATAGCTGTCTTCATGACATCCCAGTTTCCGTACATATCTGCAATAATCTCGGTACGAGGCTTCTGCTGGCTGTGGGTCTCATATGTGATGATAACATCCGAGAAAGTGACAGACTCCTCTCTTGTGATTTTTATTATATCTGATATCGTGTTGAATGAAATCATGAGAGTGATCCTCCTTAGAGTACAGCCGGTATACTGAAGGCTTTTCTTACTTCATATACCTCCTGACAGGCTTCGACAACTTCGTCGGTTGGAGTCTCATCGAGCTCCATAATCATCATTGCTGTTTCACCGCGGCTTTGGCGTGATACGTGCATAAAAGCTATGTTCACCTCGTACTTTGCTAATATGCTCGTTACCTGCGTTATGACGCCAGGTCGGTCGCGATGTATCGTTACAAGAACGGGATATTGCCCTGTTATATCGACATCATATCCATCGATATTCGTTACACGTATATTGCCTCCACCTATTGATGCACCAATCAGCTTAGCAGTCCTTCCGGTCACACCGATAAGATAAATCTTTGCCGTATTTGGGTGTGCGTCTCTTATGTTCACAGACTCAAAGCTGTAATCCAGACCATGTCTCTTAGCTATTTCAAGTGCATTGCGTATGCGTTCATCATCGGGCAGAAATCCCATAATTCCTGCGATCAGTGCCTTATCCGTTCCATGGCCGCGCCCGGTTTTTGCAAATGAACCTGAAAGGCTTATTTCAGCTTTTACAGCTGGTTCTCCCAGGATCTTGAATGCCATCCTGCCTAAGCGTACGGCTCCAGCCGTGTGTGAGCTGGATGGACCAATCATCACAGGTCCTATTATATCAAAAACACCATGCATAACATCCTCCATTGCATAGAAATAGCTGCCTTCTTTCAGGCAGCTATCGTTTAGTTAGCGGGCGAGTCTATTCAGGCGTCGGCCTTCCAGAGACCATGCAGGTTACAGTATGCAAAAGCTGCCACAGGGGCATCATCTGCAGTAAGCTCAAACGTTACTTCTGGACTGTCTACCTCAGGGGTAAGTACTTTGCGCTGACCGCCCTTCTTGGTTGCTAGATAGACCCACGAGATATGATGTTTTGCCTCCATCGGATGTGCCACAGAACCAACCTTCACGGTTATAGTGGAGCCGTTCTTCTCGATGACTGGAACATGCTTTTCTTGAGCTGCGTCGGTAGTGTTTGCGATTAGTTCCTCCATCGGTTCACCACAGCAGCTTGGCGTACATGATCCCTTTTCTACGAGTCCAACGAGAGTACCACATTTTTTGCAAATGAAGAATTTGCCTTTAGTCATTTTATTCCCTCCCAAATGATTGATGAGCACGTAATTTTCATATAATTTATATTCTACGAATTATGGATATCTTCCTGCAAGACATTGTATCATATCTGGCAAAATAAAATGTATACAGATGCAGGAAATAAAGTATGAAAGATTGAAATGTCTAGTATATTGATGATGGTTATTGGGGAGGTAATTGAGTATTATGAAGAAAATCGGTTTCATAGGGCTTGGAATCATGGGCGCAAGCATGGCTGGACATCTGATTGACGCCGGTTACAAGCTGTCTGTCTATAATCGTACAAAATCAAAGGCAGATGAATTGCTGGCTCGTGGCGCGACATGGTGTGATACACCTGCAGAATGTGCCAAAGATCAGGATGTAGTCATTACTATGGTTGGCTATCCGCAGGATGTTGAGGCCATTTACTTTGGAGAAAATGGGATCATTGATTCACTCCATGAGGGTGAGTATATTATCGATATGACGACATCTTCACCTATACTTGCTGAACAGCTGTATGATGCCGCGATAAAAAGAGGTGCCCATTCCCTGGATGCACCTGTGACAGGCGGAGATGCCGGTGCCAGGGATGCGACATTGACCATCCTGGTTGGCGGAGATGAAGCTGACTATGAGAAAATGAAGCCACTATTTTCTGTTATAGGAAAAAATATAGTATATGAAGGAAAAGCCGGCGCTGGTCAGAAGACAAAAGCCTGCAATCAAATCGCTATAGCTGGCACCCTTGCAGGAGTTTGTGAAGCATTTGCATATGCTAAGGCCTCTGGCCTAGAGATCCAGAACGTATATGATGCTATATCTAAAGGAGCAGCTTCGAGCTTTCAGATGACAGGAGTTGTACGCAAGGGATTGGAGGGTGACTTTAACCCAGGATTCATGCTGAAGCATTTCATAAAGGACATGCACATTGGCGATGATACTGGAAAGCGTTATGGTATTGATATGCCCGTGCTGAAGCAGGTGATGCGCGAGGCCGAGATGCTTGAGGCAGATGGCAATGGCACGAAAGGAACGCAGGTTATGCTGAAGTATTATGACAGCAGCTTCTGATACAAGAATCCCGGCTGATGGCCGGGATTTTTTATATATACATGAAATGGCGGCAGCTTATATGGTTTGATTCATATGATTCTTTGTGGTAAAATCAATGATACATTGGTGATTGACACGGTTATTTTCCGCATTATATAAACGAAACAAGGAGGAATAATTCAATTGGCATCGCTTGAAATAAAGAAGGCAGGAAACCCTGTGCTCAAGGAGATATGTAAACCTGTAGATCGCGTGGACTCAAAGCTTAGGAAGCTGCTCGATGATATGGCAGATACACTTTATGATGCGAATGGAGTAGGGCTTGCAGCTCCTCAGGTAGGGATTCCTATACGTGTAGTAGTCATTGATGTGGGAGATGGCCTGATTGAGATGGTTAATCCGGTTATCAGATACAAGGAGGGCGAACAGCTTGGCGCAGAAGGATGCCTGTCTGTTCCAGGAATCTTTGGAGATGTCAAGCGTGCAGAAGTCGTGAAGGTCGAGTTTACAGACCGCAAGAACAAACGTAAGGTCTTGACCGGATCCGGGCTCTTGGCGCGGTGCATACAGCATGAGCTTGATCATCTGGAAGGAAGGCTTTTCATAGATATTGCAGAGAGTCTGCGTCGTGAGGAAGACTGAGATTCTGGGGGTGCTTTGATGAAGAGATTCCGTACGGTATTTATGGGGACACCTGATTTTGCAGTCCCATGCCTTGAGAAATTGATAGAAACGGTTAATGTCGTTGGTGTCGTGACGCAGCCAGACAAGCCGAAAGGCCGTGGTAGGAAGATGACGCCACCGCCTGTTAAGGTATGTGCATTAGAGCATGGCATAGATGTGCTGCAGCCGCGTAGGGTCAAAGATCCCGAGGCAGTACAGGCGATAAGTGGCATGAATCCTGAGCTCATCATAGTCGTTGCATTTGGACAGATATTATCCCAAGAAATACTTGATATACCTGAATATGGTTGTATAAACGTACATGCTTCACTGCTTCCAGAATATCGCGGAGCAGCTCCTATGCAGTGGTGCATTGTCAATGGTGAAGCTAAGACAGGAGTCACGACGATGCAGATGGATGCCGGTCTCGATACAGGTGATATGCTATTGCAGTCATCCATCGACATAGATTCCGATATAACATATGCGGGACTTTCAGAAAAGCTTAGTGCCGTAGGTGCCAAGCTTTTGATTAAGACATTGAAAGAGCTTGATGCGGGGACATTAAAGCCAGTGAAGCAGGATAACGATAAATCAAGCTATGCACCACTGCTCACGCGTGATACGGGGAAGATCGACTGGAACCGTCCATCTACTTTCATACATAATCTTGTTCGCGGTCTTGATCCATGGCCAGGAGCATATTCGGAGCTTGACGGACATGTTATAAAGATATGGAGAACACGTACGGTTGAAGGTACAGCAAACGTAGCTCCAGGGACTGTCACAGAGTGTGGGAAAAAGTATATTCGAGTCGCGACTGGTGATGGTCTCATAGATATACTTGAACTGCAGTCACCAGGAAAAAAACGTATGCGCGCTGTTGACTTTATTAATGGTCATGGTATTGCACTTCCAGCAAGATTTGGAGTGGATGAGATATGAGTCAACATGCATATACAGGCCGGCCAAGGAAAAGGCTGTTTGTCGTCTTGATTATGGCGAGCTATATTCTTATGGCGTTCATTGCTTGGGCTGTATGGCGTGTAAGCTACCTGGGGTTACTGGAGATATCTTCTTATTTACCAGCAATACTCGGTGTGATATTTACCGTTCTTATCTTCCTTACGGGGTTTGGAATATTGTCAATGATAGGTGCGGCTATGGGACTACCAGTGCTTCATGTATTCCAGCGGCAGACATACGCCCTCATCAATCTGCTATTTCCGGTTGCAGTGGCTATTGGAAAAATATTTGGCATTAAGCGTAGGCGTATAGAGGGATCATTTATTGCGGTCAGCAACCGTATCATACAGAATCATGGTATCAAGGTACCTGCAGATCGTTTGTTGATGGTGACACCGCATTGCCTTCAGCTTGCGACATGTCCGCATAAGATCACGCGCGACCCATATAATTGTCATCGCTGTAGGGGCTGCAACGTCGGTGATCTTGTTGCATTGGCTGAGGAGACAGGATGCCATTTTTTCGTTGTTACAGGCGGGACTTTGGCAAGGCAGACGGTAAAGAAGATCCGCCCACAAGCGGTTCTCGCCATTGCGTGCGAGCGCGACCTTGCGAGTGGCATACAAGATGTTTATCCTATACCAGCGGCTGGTGTATTGAACATGCGTCCGAACGGTCCATGCTATAATACAAGAGTTGATATGGAGCTCGTAAGAAAGACGGTAAAGGAAATGATAATACCTGGCACAGAGAAACCTCGTCAGCCGCGTTTTATGAACGGTAAGCCTGTCCCAAGGAAAGATCATGACGATAAGGAAGAGTGAATAGATTTGAAGAAGGATATGGCGCGCCGTGCAGCTCTTGACACACTAATGGAAATAAATAACCATGGAGCATACGCTAATATTGCGCTTTCACGTGTGTTGTCAAAGAGAGAGCTATCAGATGCAGATCGAAGATTCGCAACTGAGCTTGTATATGGTACGGTTAAAGCTGGCAAAACGATAGACTGGATGCTTGAGCGCTATATGAAAAAGCCGTTATCCAAATCAAAGGCACCGATACGCGATATCCTCAGGCTAGGTATGTACCAGCTGAAGTATATGGATAAGGTGCCAGAATCGGCTGCGTGCAATGAGTCTGTCAATCTTGCGAAGAGATACGGCAAAGCGTCTGCGGGATTCGTGAATGCGGTGCTGCGTTCTGCCGTGCGCGAGCCAGATAGGACTACCTTTCCCGACAAGGATGACGACCCTGTACAGTATCTGGCACTTTCAAGTATGCATCCATCATGGCTTACAAAGCATTGGATAAAGCAGTTTGGATATGAGTCTGCTGAGAAGCTATGCCGATTTGATAACGCCCCCGCTATCCTTTCGCTGCGTACGAATACGTTGAGGTGCAGTCGTGAAGAACTTATAGATGCGCTTGAGGAATCCGGGGCACATGCTGAGCTGTCCAGACTTGTTCCAGAGGGTGTTTTGGTGAAGTCTCATACGGGACTTGCTGGGCTTACTCCGTTGCAAGATGGAAGGGCACAGGTACAGGATGAGAGCTCTATGATGGTGGCTCATGTTCTCGATCCACATCCTGGTGAGTTCGTGATAGATGCATGTAGTGCTCCGGGAGGTAAAACGACTCATATCGCGCAGATGATGAACGATAGTGGTAGAATCGCGGCCTTTGATATTTACGAGCATAAGATAAAGCGCATCGAAGAAAATGCAGCAAGGCTGGGTATTCACTCAATAGAAGCGGCATTGCTTGACGCGCGTATGATTGGTACGGAATATGAGGGCATGGCAGATAGAGTGTTGCTTGATGTACCATGTTCGGGTCTTGGAGTGCTTAGAAGACGTCCAGACGCGAGATGGCGCAAGACAGAGGAGAGCATCGCTATGCTTCCTGCACTGCAACGCGAAATCCTTGATAGTGGTGCGAGAGCGGTGAAGCCAGGCGGCATCCTTGTGTATAGTACCTGCACCATCGAGCCTGCCGAAAATGAAAGAATGGTACAGTCATTTCTGAATGATCATCCCGAATACAAATTGGAGAGTGCGGGTGCTCTTTTGCCTGTCCCTCGTAATACGGATATGGTACAGCTTTTGCCACAAATAGATGGTACAGACGGATTTTTCATAGCACGTATGCGTAGACAGAGGTAATCTTATGGAAGGACTTAAAAAGAAGAATCTCCTGGGTATGGATGTAGATGAATTTCTATCAGAGCTTCAGCCGTATGGGATAAAAAAATTTCGTGCAAGGCAGATAGCCGAATGGATATATCAGAAGGGTGTACATGATTTTTCTGATATGACCAATCTACCAAAGGCACTACGTGGTGAACTTGATGATAGATATGTGCTCACTCCAGTTACAGAAGCCAAGAAATTGGAATCATCGGACGGGCATACGACAAAATTCCTGTTTTGCTTTGAAGATGGAACGTCAGTAGAGACGGTGCTTATGCGCCAGCCGTATGGTAATAGCATATGCGTATCAACACAGGCTGGATGTAATATGGGATGCGCTTTTTGTGCGTCCACACTTCATGGCTCTACCAGAGATCTCAGTACAGGCGAAATCATTGCGCAGGCATTGGCAGTGAACGATTATCTTAGAGCTGAAGGCGGAAGGGTGGATCATATTGTTGTAATGGGTTCAGGGGAACCAATGCTGAATTATGATAACGTGATTCATTTTCTACATATCGCACATGAAGAGTACGCTCTCGGTATCAGCTATAGGAATATGACGGTATCTACATCAGGAATCATACCAGGCATCCATAGGCTGGCTGAGGAGAATATACCGATCACGCTTTCTATATCATTGCACGCACCTGAGGATGAGCTTCGCTCTGAACTCATGCCGGTAAATCGTAAATATCCGCTTCCGGAGCTGATACGTGCTGGCAAAGCATATGGCGACAAAACGAAAAGACGTGTCACATATGAATATATCTTGATAGATGAAGTCAATGATACACCCCGTCATGCTGCAGAGCTCGCAGAGCTTCTCAGAGGACAGCTGGCAAGTGTCAACCTGATTCCGATAAATCCTGTAACTGAACGTGATTTCAGGCGTCCATCGACGGATCGTATAGAAGCATTTCGCCGCGCACTTGAGGACAGCCATATATCGGTGACGGTACGCAAGGAGATGGGGGCGGATATCAATGCAGCGTGTGGACAATTGCGCAATCGCTACTTGGAGAGGGCTTGATTGGATGGCGTGTTTTTGTCATAAGTAGGCCGCGCCTCATTGTGCTATCTTAACACTTTTTTTCTTGTATGATTGGCTTTTAAGTCCTATAATGTAAAAGACATCATCAAGGGGGCACGACTATGGGCTTTGCGAGTATAGAGTCTTTTCTAGAAAATCATATAGAAGGTTTTTTCAACAAAAAATTCGATAGCGATTTGGAGTTTCCAGAGATCGAAAAAAAACTTCAAAGGGAAATCGAACGTTGCAGAAGTAAGGTAAGGCGTGGCGGCATTCCGAATATATACGATGTATATATGTCTGAAAGTGATTATAGACGCATGCCTATTGCACGCATAACCGAAGAACTGCGTGTATACATTGCAAGGCAGGTCATCCTGCTTGGAACGGTCATGGATGGAACGCTCATGGTAAGGCTGCATGCAGATGCAAATCTGTCACGTGGTGTATGCCGTACTGAGAACGCTAAAGAGTATGGAGATGGTATGGATAGCGATGATAACGTCGCAGATGCCACGATAGTACGCCTTCCAGGGAAGTTTTCTGATGGTGCAGTATTGGGCATGAACGAGGGTGGCATATCTGATACTGTAGTGCTGAAAAATGATAACCTTTCGTCGAGACATGCGCCAGTAAAGCATGATATAGCTGTGCTTCGCGTCATCGATGGCCCTGATAAAGGAGCTGTGCTCGATCTTGGAGAAATGCAGGCAAGCATAGGCAGGAGAGAGCAGAATGATCTCATACTGACAGACCCCAGAGCGTCACGGTTGCATTCATGTATCGCCTATGAGCGACACCGTCATGTTTTATATGATGCTGGAAGCCTGAATGGTACATATCTTAATGGTGAGAAGATAGATGGGGCAGCAGTGCTGTCACCAGATGACGAGATAGGCATCGGGGGTACTTTGCTTGTTTATGAGGTGGAGTCATGACGGGATCGATCATCATACGCGCTTTAGGCGTGGTACTACAGTATGGTGTGCTGCTTTTCTTGTTCCTTTTCGTTGCTGGGACTTCAAAGAAGCTATTCACTGATATGAAACGCGAAAAGAAGAGCCTTGCTGCATCGGAGACTGGCATCGGAGAGGCAGTGCTTGAGGTCGTAAAAGGTGATGACGAGCTTTTAGGCAGACGATTCGCATTTACGGATGAGATATCGATAGGGCGTGGAACTGAGAATGATATCGTGATCTCAGATAACTTCGTTTCACATCATCATGCGGTGATATTTAGAACCGGTGGACAGTTCGTTATCGAAGATCTTGGGAGCGTTAATCCGACGCTGGTAAATGGCCAGACAGTACATGGGCGTAGGATGTTGAAGCCAGGCGATATGATACAGGTCGGAATGGCCGTGCTGAAGTTTGCGAGGTGAGGCACATGATAAAGGCTGCGATGAAAACGGATATTGGGCTTGTGCGCAGCAATAACGAGGACTGCGTGTGCTCTCCTGCTGATGGCGTATTTATAGTAGCTGATGGTATGGGCGGTCCGGCGGCTGGTGAAGTAGCAAGTAGAATTGCGGCAGAGTCTGCTTTAGATGTGCTTAAAAAAGAACCTGTAAGCATTGACGCGTTAAATGATATATTTACCAGTGCCAATGAACGTATACTTGAATATGCCGGTGAGCATACAGAGTGCAATGGCATGGGAACAACTATGACAGTACTTGCCGTATTACAGGATAACAGGTACCTTTGGGCACATGTAGGCGATAGCCGCATATACAGGTTGCACGCGGGAGAGCTGAGTCAGGTTACACGCGACGACTCATATGTTGAGGAATTGGTCGAGAAGGGTGAGATAACGCACGAGGAGGCGCGCAACCATCCAAGGAAAAATATGCTGACCCGTGCGGTAGGTGTGGAAAAGTCGCTTAAGGCAGAAAGCTCGTCTAGCGAGTATGAGGCTGGAGATATTTTCCTGCTTTCAAGTGATGGGCTTACTAATATGGTTACAGATGATGATATACAGGATATATTGTCAGACGATAGCACACCTGATGAGAAGGTTGACCGCCTGATAAAGATGGCACTTGATGCGGGTGGGCGTGATAATATATCCGTTATCGTGGTGGATACAGATGCGTAATATATTCTTACTATTAGTAGCGGCACTAGGTGCTCTTTTCGTGGGGAATGGTACGTTTCATTCGTTCGTGCTCCAAAAAGAAACGCAGGTATTCCTGTGGCTCATAATAGCAGCATCCGTCATCGCAGCTGCAGATATATTCCTCAGGAGGAAGCATTTTCGTGATTTGCCATTTCAGATGGCCGTGTTCTTATCAGTTGTTGGTATAATCATGATTTCCAGGCTTAAAGCGGCACTTTTCGTGCCTCAGCTAAGATGGCTCGCTATCGGCGTATGTGTGTTCGTGCTCACGGTCTGCTTCCGTAAGAAACTTTTTCGGATGTTGAGATATCAATACATATTAGGCATATTATGTATCATTGTACTTATGCTTCCGCTTATATTCGGGACGGAGATAGGTGGCAGTAGGAACTGGATCGTACTTGGACCGATAGAAGTTCAGCCATCTGAATTCGGCAAATTGCTTTTGATATTTTTTCTAGCATCATATCTATCAGAGCATAGACAGATGTTGTCGCTTCCTAATAATAAATTTCTCATGATGAGATTCGCGCCAATCAGATTCATGGCACCGCTTTTAGCCATATGGGGAATGGCTATCCTGATGTTTGTCGCGGCAAGAGACCTCGGCTCGGCATTATTATTCTTTGGTATAGCGGTTGCCATGACATATATGGCGTCCGGCAGTAAATCGTATACAGCGGTGGCTGTCATTGCGTTCATGCTTGCGGCCGTTCTGAGCTACCATCTGTTCGGCCACGTACGTGTAAGATTCGATATATGGCTTAATCCCTGGAGTGATCCTTCAGGGGAGGCCTATCAGATTGTCCAATCACTGTTCGCAATCGGCTCTGGAGGTATATGGGGCACTGGGCTCGGACATGGACAACCTGGACTTATACCAGAAGTTCATACAGATTTTATTTTTTCCGCTATTGGCGAGGAGCTGGGACTCCTGGGAATGATTCTCATCATGACGATCTATCTATTACTTTTCTGGTGTGGTATAAAAGCTGCACTACGTACCGCCGAAAGCTCACATGCACTACTTGCAGCTGGGGCATCGGTGATATTGCTACTGCAAGCCTTCATTATCATAGCAGGAGTGACAAAGTTCCTGCCGCTTACAGGAATCACACTGCCATTTGTCAGCTATGGTGGCAGTTCCATGGTTACATGCTATCTATTGCTCGGTATTATCACATCGATACCAGAGAGCAGCATAAAGAAACGTCATAATTTGAAACAAAATGACTGATCAAGGGGATTTTTATGGAGAACCGTAAGCTGAAGAAGAATATACTTGCTGTTGCAGTGGTAATGGCGGTATTTTTCGTGGCGCTTATGCTTTATACATCGTATATATCTGTCATAGAGGCCGGTTCATTGGCAAAAAATCCTCTGAATCACCGTCAGGCTGCATACGATGAGAACATCATGCGCGGATCCATTCTCGATGCGCATGGCAATGTGCTTGCTGAGGGCAAGGCCAGTGCAAGGAAATATCCATATGGGAAGGTCGCTGCGCCGGTAACCGGATATATTGGCAGTAAGCTGGGGGCATCCGGTGTAGAGAATTATGCGGGAGGAGACCTTTCGGGACATTCCCCAGAGCTATCGATGCTTGGGCCTATATCCCAGCTGTTCCAGTCGGAGCGCGGTGCAGACGTGAAGCTGACGATAGATATGCGCGTGCAGAAGGCTATATATGATGCGATGAAAGGACGTAAAGGATCCGCTGTTGTTTTAGATGCGCGTACCGGAGCTGTTATTGCTATGGTATCGCTTCCCTCATATGATCCTTCAAGCGTGGAGAAAAATTGGAGTCAGCTCTCAAATGATAAAGACAGTCCTTTATTGAACAGAGCGATATCTGGACTCTATCCTCCTGGATCCACTATAAAGCCTTTGATTCTTGATGCGGCACTTCGCTCAAACGCAGCCACACAGAATGAGACGTTCAAATGCACAGGCGCGCTTGACGTGGGAGATGGACATAGCATACGGGAAAGCCATGGTGCAGTACATGGCAAGGTAGATCTCAGGCATGCACTCATGGAGTCATGCAATGTGACATTCGGAACGCTTGCAATGAGGATGGAAGGCAAAGGACTATCTGAGGTATTCGATAGATTTGGATTTGGACGCGTAGCTGAGGGTGAGATTTCTGAGTCGACACAGCGCTTGCCGGATTTTGCTAAGCTTTCAAAGGGCGAGACGGCTCAGATCGGTATAGGGCAGGGAAGCTTGCTTGTAACGCCACTGCATATGGCACTGCTCGCATCTGCATTCGCAAATGATGGCAAGGTGATGAAGCCATACCTAATAGATGAGGTTATTTTTCCAGGTGGAGCAACGATAAAGAAGGGCAGTCCATCAGAATGGTATACGGCAACAGACAGTGCGAGTGCAGCACTAGTTGAAAAATGGATGCGCGATGTTGTCACAAATGGCACCGGCACGAGAGCTATCGTGAAGGGCGCCAATGTTGCCGGCAAGACAGGTACAGCAGAAAATTCATCTGGCGAAGACCACGCGTGGTTTATCGGCTCCGCTGATGTAGACGGCAGACGAATAGCGTTTGCCATCATCGTAGAAAATGGTGGCGGTGGCGGTCGTATGGCTGCTCCAATAGCAAAAGCCGCTATTGAAAGCATGATGCACTGAATTGACTGATTGTATAAGATGGTATGATATGATAGAATGTAAGATATTGAGATAGACTGGAGGAGACAGCATGGTTTTAGGGGAGCGATACGAACTGCTTGACCGCATAGGCAGCGGCGGCATGGCGGATGTTTTTAGTGCCCGCGACCGCTTACTGGACAGGATGGTTGCGGTAAAGGTGCTGCATTCGCAGTTTGCCAATGACGCATCTTTCGTTTCCAGGTTCCAGCATGAGGCGCAGGGCGCAGCAAAACTCTCACATCCTAATATCGTTAGCATATATGATGTAGGTGAAGACGGCGGGAGCCATTATATAGTTATGGAACTGGTCACTGGTAGCACTTTGAAGGAAAAGATCGCCAGTCAGGGACATCTTACAGTAGAAGAATCTTTACGCATGGCCGGCTGCATAGCCAGTGCGCTAGAGGCAGCACATGCAAAGGGGCTTGTTCACTGCGACATAAAGCCGCATAACATCCTTATTGCTGATAATGGCAGCGTGAAGGTTGCTGACTTCGGCATTGCGCGTGCAGTGTCAAGCTCCGCAGCAACATTCGATGGCAACGTTGTAGGCTCGGTGCATTATCTTTCACCTGAGCAGGCCAAGGGAACGAGTGTCACGACAAAGTCGGATATATATTCACTCGGTGTTGTGCTCTTTGAGATGCTCACGGGCAGGGTGCCATTTACAGGCGAAACACCTGTCAGTGTCGCGTTGAAGCAGATTACAGATCCAGTGCCATCGCTCAGGTCATTCGATCCGACAATTCCGATGGGAGTGGATGCAATCGTCCAGCGTATGATGAGCAAGGATCCGTCCATGCGTCCATCAGCGCGCGATGCAGTCATGATGATACGAGAAGCCCAGGGGAGATTCGCGCCTGAGCCCGTCAATGACCCATATGCTACACAGGTGCTCCCAGCAGCAAGAGTCGCACGTGCTGCGAATCAGATGGAAAATCGTGATGATACATCAAAGCCACTATATAAATCTAAGAAATTCGTATTCTTCCTTGTGATTATACTGATAGCTGGCTTCTTTACAGGAGCATTTCTTTCGTTCGGCAAATTCTGGAGCAGCGAAGAGATCGTAGTGCCTGATGTCACAGGTAAGCAGATGGCACTTGCAAAGCAGATACTTGAATCAAAGAAACTCCGCGTTGAGGTCGCTGAAACATATGACGCCGATGTGCCGGCAGGTGAGGTCGTATCACAGACTCCGGAAGCAGGCACTAAGGTAAAAGAAGATCGTCTCGTCACGATATATGTGTCAAAGGGCGGCGAGGAAATGAGTATGCCTGACCTCAGAAGCCTTACGAGAGAAAGCGCGGAGGAAAGGCTAGAGAAACTCGGACTTAAGATAGGCTCTGTTACCGAGAGATACTCAGATGAGAAAAAGGGCACAGTTATAAGCCAGGATCCACGTGCTGGCTCTAAGATACATAAGGGACAGACGGTAGATCTCGTTATAAGTAAGGGCGAGAAGGAAGATAAGTCCAGCGTACCGGATGTGACTGGTGCTTCGTTGGATAGTGCTCGTTCGGCACTGGCCGCAGCTGGCTATAATGTAGGAAGCGTAACTGAGCAGGTCAGCTCGCAGCATGCGGGAACCGTCATAAGGCAGTCTCCGGGTGCTAATTCAAAGGCAGCAAAGGGAACGTATATAAATCTTGTTATAGCAAAATCAGGAGCTGCTGATAAATCTGGTGAAAAGGGGCACAAAGCCCCAAATCCTGATTCTACGACGGGAAAGACAAAATAACGGAGGTGAGCCAATGCCCGATGGGAGAATCATAAGAACGAGAAACAGCTTTTATTACGTCCAGACGGCATGTGGCTTAATCACCTGCAAGAGGCGTGGCAGACTGAAACGGAATAAAAAATCCGATGACGCACTCGTAACGGGGGATTTCGTAGACATATTAATCCTACCCGATGGCGAAGGCGTTATAGAGCGCAGATTACCAAGAAATAACGTCATGAAGCGTCCACCAGTTGCGAACGTCGACCAAGTTGTGCTTACATTTGCAGCCAAGAATCCGGATCCACATCCGCTGCTTGTATCGCGCTTCTTAGTGCTTGCTGAGTGGGCCAAAATACCGCGAATAGTGATATGCGTAAATAAGATGGATCTCATTACTGAGACCGAAGATGATATTTTCCCGGATTATGAGAATGCAGGGTACGATGTAATACGAGTATCTTCCAAGACAGGTATGGGCATTAAGAAGCTGCGTGCCGGACTCGTTGGGCGTACAACGGTATTTGCAGGACCTTCAGGAGTGGGTAAGTCGTCATTGCTGAATGCAATAGATCCCAGGATGAACCTTCAGACGGGTGATATAAGCAGCAAGATAAAGCGCGGTCGGCATACCACTCGTGTAGCACAGCTCATACCATATGCTGGCGGATATGTTGCGGATACGCCTGGCTTCAGCTCTGTAGAGGAACTGTTAGAGATCGATCCATTACTTTTGCCCGGATATTTCCCTGAGTTCCATCAATTTGCTGATGGGTGTAGATTCCACCCATGCACGCACAGTCATGAGCCGGATTGCAGCATAAAGTCAGCCGTCGAAGATGGTAAGATCAGCAGGAGACGGTATGATGCATATCTATCATTATTGGAAGAGATAAACGAGGCACGTAGAAGCAAATACAGGTCATAGAAAAGGGGATAATAAATTGGTCAAGGTAGCACCATCAATACTTTCAGCGGATTTTGCAAATCTTGAACGTGATGTGAAAGAAA
>OMZT01000053.1 GCA_900315615.1 uncultured Veillonellaceae bacterium
AGACTGCGCGCGAAAAGATGCCTCTTGCGCAGTATATCGCAGGCATGGGCTTCTCGAATGTCGGCCTTGGCATCGTCCACTCCATGGCTCACCCGCTGTCGGCAGTGTACGATATCCCACATGGTAAGGCCTGTGCTATGCTGTTCTGTGCCGTATTGAAGTTCAACGCTCCGGCAACTGGTGAGCGATATCGCGAGGTAGCACGTGCCATGGGCGTAGAAGGCGTCGATACCATGTCGAAGGAAGAGTACCAGAAGGCATGCATAGATGCGATACAGAAGCTTTCCGATGATGTCGGCATCCCGAGGAAGCTTTCTGACGCAGGCGTACAGGAGAAGGATATCGACTTCCTCGCGGAATCCGCGATGGCGGACGCATGTACTCCGGGCAACCCACGCGACGTTACAAAAGAAGATATCGTAAAGATCTACAAATCCATCCTTTGATGATCGGAACTTAACCGCAGAAATCCGCATGGTTCATGATGAGCTGTGCGGATTTTTTGTGTGATGTATACATGAGCTGAAATCTACTGTAGGATACAGGACTAATATGATATGTTGTCGAAATAAGTCTATAGGAATACATCTGCGCGGAAAGGGGCGCTATCGATATGCCGGATACAGATGAACTTTATCTTGCTGTACAGCGGGAGAAAAAACTTGTGAAGATTGCGAGCGGAAGACTCGAGGCAGATCTTGTGTTGAAGAATGCGAATGTGTTTGCTGGGTTCTTCGGTGGATTCGAGCGTGGCGATATTGCCATAGCAGATGGACGCATAGCGGGTATCGGATCATATAGTGGCAAAGAGGAAATAGATCTCGATGGCATGTTTGTGACGCCAGGATTTATCGACGCGCAAGTGCATATAGAATGCTCCATGCTGATGCCGGAGAGATACGCCGAGCTCGTTGTACCATGCGGAACGACGACGATCGTAGCAGACCCGCATGAGATAGCAAACATCGCGGGCAATGATGGCATACAGTATATACTCGAAGCGACGGAGAACCTGCCACTTAACGTGTATCTGATGATGCCGAGCTGTGTCCCGTCATCAGACATGGAGACGTCGGGTGCCAAGCTACTCGCAGGTGACCTCCAGCATTTATCGATGAATCCAAGGGTACTGGGACTCGCTGAAATGATGAATGCACCCGGTGTGCTGGCAGGAGACCCAGACGTATATGATAAGCTGATGATGGCAAAGGAACGCAATATGCCGATAGATGGTCATGCACCGGGACTCTATGGCAAGGCGCTTGCAGGATACGCGGCTGGCGGCATCGAGTCAGACCATGAATGCGTCACGGCAGATGAAGCGAGAGCACGGCTTGCATGTGGTATGCACCTCGTACTTCGAGAGACATCCGCGGCGCACAGCCTTGAGAAGCTGCTTCCAGCAGTGAATGAACATAACGCGCAGTTCTGCTTTTTCTCAGCTGATGACAGGCAGCCAGCGGATATCCTGTCAGATGGCGATATCAACTACGTCGTACGCAAAGCCATCATGCTTGGCATGCCAGTGGCAACAGCAATACAGATGGCAACGATCAACGCGGCAAAGTATTTTGGCTTGCGAGATCTCGGTGCCATAGCCCCTGGCTGGAAAGCAGACTTGGTGGTGTTTGACAACCTTATCGATTGGGTTCCAAAACTCGTCATCAAGGATGGCAGCATTGTCGCAAATGATGGCAAGATGGCAGCAGGCATAGAGTATGCAAAGCCATCAGGGAATATATGCCATACTGTGAGCGCGGCGCCCGTAAAGAAGGAAGACCTTGCCGTTCCTGTGCCATCCGGTTATGCACATGTCATAGGACTGGTGCCACATCAGATATTCACGCGTCATTTGCGCTTGAATGTAAAAACAAAAAACGGCATGGCGATCGCCGATACGGACAGCGACATACTGAAGCTTGCCGTCGTAGAGCGCCATCATGCGAGCGGCAACGTCGCTGCAGCGCTCGTTAAGGGCTACGGGCTTTCACATGGCGCCATCGGGCTTACAATCGCACATGACTCACATAATATGATCATCATCGGCACGAATGACGATGACATGCTGGCAGCGGCAGAGGAACTTTCCGAGATACAGGGCGGCGTCGTGATAACGGACGGTGGAGACGTAAAAGCAGAGCTTGCATTGCCCGTAGCCGGCCTGATGTCCCCGCACAGCGCAGAAGAAGTCGCGTCTGATATAAGGCAGATAAACAGGATCGCACATGAGATGGGCGTATCATACGCATATGATCCGATATTCTCGCTCACATTCCTGAGCCTTGTCGTCATGCCTGAGCTGAAACTATCAGACAAAGGTTTGATAGACTCCAGCCTCAGTGTCATACCAGTAAATGCAGAATGATAGGGCATGAGTTTGGAGGGTATGTATCCTAGATGGGTACATCCCTTTTTTATTGGGAGGATAGGTATGAAATACATAGCGCACATAAGAGACGACGGGACAGAGCAGACGGTAATGGATCATTTGAAAGGAACAGCGGATAGAGCTAAGGAATATGCCAAACCATTTGGGGGCGGCGACTTAGCATTTCAATGCGGCTTGTACCATGATATCGGGAAATATTCAGATGCATTCCAAAAATACATAAGGGGCGAGTACAACGGCAGAGTGGATCATTCGACTGCCGGCACCAAATTTATGCTTGAAAATAGGCAGCCCATACTAGCTTTCTGCATAGCAGGTCATCATGCTGGCATACCCGATATGGGTACGCGCATGGATCAGCCACAAGAGCGCACGATTATGGGACGAAGCAAGAGGCACATAGAAGACTACTCTTCATACAGATCGGAGCTTCCCACTTTTGATAAAAAGACATTCTCTGGATTCTCTACAACAGGTAAGACACCATTTGAAATCATGATGTTTACACGGATGATTTTCTCCTGTCTTGTAGACGCCGATTTCCTTGACACGGAGGCATTCATGTCAGGGACGAAGCGCGGCACATTTGAGCCTATAAGCGTGATTGCGCGAAGGTTCATGAAGCGCCTTGAAGAAAAAGGATTCATGACACCACAGAACCACATAAATGCTAAACGTTCAGAGATATTGAAAGAATGTATAGAGGCAGGAAAAGGCGAAAAGGGTCTTTACACATTGACCGTTCCTACAGGTGGGGGCAAGACGATGGCATCTTCCGCTTTTGCGATGGAGCATTGCGTGGCGAATGCCATACGTCGCGTCATTTACGTGATACCATATACATCAATCATAGAGCAGACGGCGGATGTGCTCAGGGGATTCGTGAATGATGGAGATGACCAGCTGCTAGAGCACCACAGCATGGCGGAGTATGACGACACGGATGAGAACGGCCGTATGCAGAAACTCGCCACAGAGAACTGGGACGCGCCGGTGATCGTAACGACAAACGTACAATTCTTTGAATCATTATTCTCGAACAGAACCTCGAAATGCCGTAAATTGCATCATATAGCACAGTCTGTCATTATATTTGATGAGGCACAGATGCTCCCGACAGAATACATAAAGCCATTCCTGTATGCGATGTCCTGCCTCGTCAGTGAGTATGGCTGCACGATCCTATTGTGCAGTGCTACACAGCCAGATTATCATGTCTATTTCAACGAATACGGTATCTCTCCACATGAGATCATGACAGGGATACCTGCCACATATGAATTTTTCAGGAGGACATCATTCAAAAATGACGGCGAATGCACGTATGAAAGCATAGCGGCTAAGATGTCAGCAGAAAAGCAGACACTGTGCATCACCGTCACGAAATCCGGGGCGTTGTCGGTGTATGATGGCCTGGATGATAATGATGAGAGGATATATCTGTCCACGAGCCTCTATCCACTGCATAGGAAAAAGATACTGCAGGACATACGACGCCGGCTAGACGGCAGAATGCCATGCAAAGTTGCTGCGACAAGCGTTATATCAGTAGGCGTAGATATAGACTTCCCATCAGGATATGTGGAGCTTACCGGCATCGACAGCATGATACAAGCAGGCGGACGCGTGAACCGTGAAGGGCATCTGCCAATCGGAATAGTACATATTTTCCATACGGAAGATGGCATGAAGCGAAAATTCATGCAGCAGGAGAGACAGGCAGCCATGCTGGTACAGAAGAAATATGAAGACATCTCCTCTCTTGAAGCAATAGGATTATATTTCAAGATACTCTATCAGGCTAAGGGCAGTACATTGGACAAAGAAAACATCATAGGCATATCAAAAGAGATGGCCTTTTCCAAGACAGCTGACAAAGTGAAGATCATAAACGATGAAACGCTCAGTATATTTGTCCCTGCAGATGAAAAAGCGGAGGAAATCGCAGGAAAACTACGGGCTGGGATGCGTACGCGGGAGCTTATGCGTGAAGCGGCGTTATATACCGTAAATGTCAGGAAGGGCAACGAGACATCCGAGGCGGCAAGACTTGATGGTGTAGGAGCAATAGACATATTAGATGATGATATAGCTATATTGAAGCATATGAGATGGTATGATGAAAAAATAGGATTAATCATCCCCTATGGTGGACAGGAAATTATGTGGTAACTATCGAAATAAACAAAATATAGCGATTGCATTCATAATAAGGAGGGACGATAATGGCATATGGAGCAAAGATAGAATGCTGGGGTGACTATGCATGCTTCACGAGGCCGGAGATGAAAGTGGAGCGCGTATCCTACGATATCATAACGCCGTCTGCCGCAAGAGGGCTGGCTGAAGCCATATTTTGGCATCCAGGCCTGAGGTATGTAATAGACCGTATATACTTGCTGTCGCCAATCAAATTCACAAATGTACGGCGCAATGAAATCAATTCAAAGATAGGTGCCGACGAGATGAGAAAGGCAGCTAAAAGCGGGCAAGCCATATGGCGAGCGGCTTCTAATGACAGAACACAGCGTGCTGCCATGATATTAAGGGATGTGCATTATTGCATAGAACTGCACTTTGAAATGACGGGAAAGGCTAATGCTTCGGACAATCCCACCAAATTCCATGAGATACTCTGCAGACGTGCTGCAAAAGGGCAATGCTATCATCAGCCTTATTTCGGCTGCAGGGAATATCCAGCGAGTTTCAGTCTCATAGAAGATAAAGAGCAGATCAACACATATCAAGAGACACGAGACCTTGGCTACATGCTGTACGACATGGACTACAGCGATCCGCAGGATATAAAGCCCATGTTCTTCCATGCATACCTAAAAAATGGTGTGATGGATCTTAGGGATTGTGAGGTGCATCAATGATACTACAATCTTTGATAAAGCTTTATGATGCCAAGCAGGAGAGAGGCGATGTACCGCCATATGGTTGGAGCATTGCGAATGTCACTGACAGGCTCTATATAGATAGTGATGGAAATGTCATGGGGCTCATTTCTGCAAGACAGGAAGTGAAGCGTGGGAAATCAACAAAAAGTATACCGTCTAAAATGAAAGTACCATTCCAATACAAGCATACAAGTGGTATAGCTCCGAATTTCCTTTGTGCCAGCCCAGGATATATCCTCGGGATCAATAAAGAGAAGCCAGAGCGAGCAAAGAAGATGTTTGAAAGCTCCAAAGAACTGCATCATAAGGTGCTGGATGGCTGCAAGGGAGATATGGCAAAGTCTATACTTCGGTTCTTCGACACATGGACCACTGAAAAAGCAAATGCTTTCGTGGAAAGCAATGAAGGGATATTCGAGGCCGGCAACATAATCATTGATGTGAACGGCAAGGATGCTCAGGAAGATAAAGAGATACAGGCGGCATGGGATAAATATTATGAATCTGGCGGTGAAAACGAATCGAGGGGGCAATGCCTCGTCACCGGCAGGATATGTTCGATAGCAAGACTGCATCCTTTAATAAAAGGCATCCGTGGAGGCCAGGCTAGCGGTACATCCATAGTATCTTTCAATGCGAGATCTTTCGAATCATATGGCAAGGCGGAACGGCAAGGGCTTAATGCTCCAGTGGGAGAGGAAACGGCCTTCAAATATGGGGCAGCATTGAACAGTCTGACAGCAGATGTGGAGCACAAGACCGTCATAGGAGATACCACGGTCGTATATTGGGCAGAATCGGCAGAGTCTGGATATCAGGATATGTTTTCCAGCATGTTCGATCCAGGAAACGGCAATATGATAGATTCAGAATTAAAATCTGCCATGGAGAAGATAGCTCACGGCAATACATGCGATTTGTCCGGTATCTCGATATCCCCAGACGAACCGTTTTACATACTCGGCCTGGCACCAAATGCGTCAAGGCTCTCAATAAGGTTTTTTTGGAGCAATACATTCGGTAATTTATCTCGGAACCTTATAAAGCACTATGAGCGTATGCGCATAATACAGCCATATAAGGATGAGCCTGAGCCAGTGCCATTATGGAGACTGCTTGGGAAAATGAAACCGTCTAAATCCAAGGAGACAGTTTCTCCGATATTAGCCGGTAGTATCATGAGGGCAATGCTTTCAAATAATAAATATCCCGTATCAGCATATCAGAACACGCTGATGCGAATATATGCCGAGGCGGATATAAGGAAATCAAATGGTCAGATCGAGAGCTATAAGATCGGTTATGAGAGAGCGGCGTTTATCAAGGCATATCTGCTAAAAAATGGAAGAGACAAATGGAAGGAAGTAATACACATGACAATCAATAAGGAGTGTAAAGAACCGGCATATCTTTTGGGACGGGTATTTGCCGTACTGGAAGAGATACAGCAGGGTTCTAGCCCGGGCATACAGTCAACGATAAAGGATAGATACTTCAACTCGGCATGTGCAACACCATCAACGGTATTCCCCATTTTGCTCAAGCTGTCTCATGCTCATCTCAGAAAATTAGGTAACGAAAAAAAGGAGTATCAGATACACCTTAGCAAAAAGGTCGGATCATTGCTGTCACTGATTCAGATGCCAGATGAAGGCAGTCCGTTCCCAAAACGCTTAGATATGGAGGAGCAGGGAGCTTTCATCCTTGGATACTATCAGGAGACACAGGATCGCTATACAAAGAAGGAGGAAAAATAAGATGTCAGAGCCGATAAAGAACCGTTACGATTTCGTAGTACTTTTCGATGTAGAGAATGGCAATCCGAATGGTGACCCGGATGCAGGTAATATGCCACGTACAGACCCGGAGACAGGATTTGGTATCGTAACTGATGTATGCATAAAGCGTAAGATAAGGAACTACATAGAAGATTTCATAGAAGAAGAAAAGCCAGGCTATAGGATATACATCAAAGAAGGAGTGCCACTCAATAGAAGCGATGAAGAGGCGTTGGCGTATATCGGTGCAGATGATATAAAGAGCTTGAAGAAGAAAGATCCCGATGCGGATCAGAAGATAAGGGACTTCATGTGCTCGAACTTCTATGATATACGTACATTTGGTGCGGTAATGACGACATTCGTCAGCGGAGCACTAAACTGTGGCCAGGTCAGAGGCCCAGTACAACTTGGATTCGCAAAAAGTGTCGATCCGATATCTCCAAGGGATATTACACTGACACGTGTTGCAATCACAAAAGAGAAGGATGCTGAAAGCAAGCATACAGAGATTGGCCGTAAATATATCGTGCCATACGGCTTATATAAGCTAGAGGGATACGTATCTGCAAATCTTGCGCGCAAGGTCACAGGATTCTCGGAAGAAGATTTGCAGATCTTTTGGAAGGCCATCATCAACATGTTCGAGAATGACCACTCGGCAGCAAGAGGCAATATGTCAGTGAGGGAACTCATCGTATTCAAGCATGAAAGTGAGATCGGATGCTGCCCTGCATATAAGCTCTTTGATAGAGTACATGTGAAGCGTCGTACCGATGAGCCGCCCCGTCAGTATCAGGACTATGAGGTGGCGGTTGATACAGAAGACCTGCCGTCAGGGGTTACCTGTGAGCGTATGGTATGAGGACATATACGCCAGATGAATATCTGATGATTTCTGGTATTCAGCATTTTGCTTTCTGCAGGCGCCAATGGGCATTGATACATATTGAAAACCTATGGGATGAGAATCAATTGACGGCAGAGGGAAGAGCTATCCACAAGAGAGCCCATGATGACGGATTCAAAGAGAAAAGAAAAGATCTATTAGTCACGCGTGGACTTAGAGTATCCTCACGGACATTGGGTATGAGCGGAACCTGCGATGTGGTGGAGTTCGTTCATGCAGATGACGGAGTGAAGCTTAATGGCCACAGGGGGCTTTGGCGTGCTGCACCCGTGGAGTACAAGCATGGCAAAGATAAGCGCGATGATAGCGATGTGCTTCAGCTTTGCTGTCAAGTCATCTGCCTAGAGGAAATGCTCTGTATAGATATCCCGTATGGATACTTATACTATCATGCACTACGTAAAAGAAGAAGGATAGAAATCGATGATGATATACGCAAAGAGGCATATAGCATTTCATCCGAGATGCATGACTATGCATCCAGGGGCTACACACCATCAGCCAAGCTTTCTGCCAAGTGCCGTTCCTGCTCGTTGAAGGATATGTGCTTACCCAAAATCATAGCGAGAAAGTCCGTAAGTGAATACATGAAAAAATATTTGGAGAGTGGTGATGGATGAAACGCTTCCTCAATACGTTGTTCGTAACCTCTGATGATATATACTTGTCGCTTCACGATGAGAATGTAGAGGCATTGAAAGACAAAAAGTCCCTGCAGAAAGTGCCTTTGCAGAACCTGGAGAACATCATATCCTTCAGCTACAAGGGAGCCAGTCCCGCATTGCTTGGTGAATGCGCTAAGAGACATATAGGATTCTCTTTCATGACACCAAATGGTAAGTTTCTGGCAAGGATAGCGGGCCAGGATAATGGTAATATCATCTTGAGGAAATCGCAGTATCGAATCTCTGACAACAAGGAAGCAAGCCTGAAGATAGCGAGGCTGATCATAACCGCAAAGATATATAATGCCAGGAGCGTGATCATGAGGGCTCTGCGAGATCATGCCCTATCCGTCGATGAGAAGAAGTTCGGTGAAGTCGTTAAGTCGATGCTGTCATCGGCGCGGGCTGCAATTGATTCCGGTGATGGCAATACTTTGCGTGGGATAGAGGGTGATGCAGCAAGGGCATATTTTTCAGTCATGGATGACATGATATTGCAGAATAAGAAAAAATTTTATTTCCATGGGCGGTCGAGACGCCCACCGAAAGATCCATTCAATGCAATGCTATCATTCGCATATACTTTGCTGTCCCATGACTGTGCATGCGCAGCCGAGGCTGTAGGGCTGGACTCATATGCGGGCTTTCTGCATCGGGATAGGCCGGGGAGAGAATCCTTGGCACTCGATTTGATGGAGGAGCTGCGCAGCATATACGCAGACAGGGTGGTGCTTTCACTTATAAATAATCGCGTCGTCGATGGCAAGGACTTCAAGATGATGGAAAATGGAGCAGTGCTGATGAGCGACGATGCCAGGAAAAAATTCATCTCGAAATGGCAGGAACGAAAACGCAGTGAGATCACGCATCCCTTCTTAGAGGAGAAAATCCCCTGGGGACTCGTGCCATACACGCAGGCGCTATTGATGGCAAGATTCATAAGAGGCGATATAGAAGCATATCCTCCATTTATGTGGAAGTGAGGAGATAAGATGCTCGTGCTAGTGACATATGATGTGAATACTACGACAGCAGCAGGCAGGAAAAGGCTTCGGCAGGTAGCGAAATATTGTGTTGCGCACGGCCAACGCGTACAGAATTCGGTATTTGAGTGCTTGATAGATGAGGCGCAGTATATTGCATTGAAATCAAAGCTTGAAAGTATCATAGATATGGAAACAGATAGTCTGAGGTTTTATAATCTAGGGAATCGGTATAAGGATCGGGTGGAGCATCTGGGTGCAAAAGAGACGTTCGACCTCGGTGATACGCTTATGATATAGCCGCGCGTACTACAAGCGAACAGGAGTTGAGGAGGTGGATTTATGCCGCTTGGATGATCATAGGAATCCGGTTCGCGCATATGCGCTCGTCAGCGGCGCATGATAAACGTTTGAAAGCTGACAGTCGCCCCCTAACGCAGGGGGCGTGGATTGAAATATGCAACGAAAGGCGGTGAGACGTGCGCATGCAGTCGCCCCCTAACGC
>OMZT01000171.1 GCA_900315615.1 uncultured Veillonellaceae bacterium
AACCGGAGGTCACAGACATCGTAACATCCGATGGAATCTCATCAGATGAGCTGCTATCGCTTGCAGCAGCTCTTGAAAATGGGAGCGAGCATCCGCTTGCAACTGCAATCACAAAGAAGGCGGCCGAGGCTCAGCTTCCGAAAGAGAGCAGGAAGGTCAAAGGCTTCAAGGCCATGCCTGGACATGGTGTACGCGCGGTCATAGACGGTAGAGAAGCCATTGGCGGCAATGTGACATATATGAAGGAGAAAGGGCTGCTTACGGACGATATGGATAGCAAGGCGGCGGCACTTTCGGAGAAGGGCAGGACGCCCATGCTGTTCGCCTATGACGGCAAACTGATGGGAATCATAGCTGTTGCCGACAGGCTGAAAGATGACAGCATGAGTGCTATAGCCGAGCTTTCGGAGTTGGGCGTGCAGCCGGTCATGCTCACAGGAGACAATCGCCGCACGGCAGAGGCAATCGGCAGAGAGCTTGGGCTTTCTGCGATAGTGCCGGATGTCCTTCCTGGAGGCAAGGAGGCTGTCATAAAGAAGCTTCAGCAATATGGACGCGTTGCGATGGTCGGAGATGGAATCAATGACGCGCCCGCCTTGACGCGAGCCGATGTGGGTGTTGCCATTGGCGCTGGGTCAGATATCGCCATAGATGCGGCTGATGTCGTGCTTATGAAATCAGGCCTTAGTGATGTCGTCGGTGCACTGCGCCTCTCGAGGCAAGTCATCCGCAATATACATGAGAATCTTTTCTGGGCATTCTTCTATAACGTCTTAGGTATCCCACTCGCAGCAGGCCTCTGGATTCCGATTACCGGATGGGTGATGGAGCCTATGTTCGGTGCGGCAGCGATGGCCATGTCGAGCTTCTGCGTCGTTACGAATGCACTGAGGTTGAACTTCTTTGATGTGCATAAGGTGAAAAAGAGTCTCAGAAGAAATAAGAAATCCCTGCCGGATTTCCTTGCAGTAGATCATGGATCTGGCGTGGAAAAGGAACAAGGAATGGAGGAAAAAGAAATGAAGAAGACGATTGATATCGATGGTATGATGTGCCAGCATTGTGTTGCTCATGTGACAAAGGCTTTGGAGGGCGTTGAGGGCGTCGCAAAGGCAGATGTCAGTCTGGAGAACAATAATGCTGTAGTAGAGCTTGCAAATGATGTATCTGATGATGTCTTGACAAAGGCGATTACAGATGCTGGATACGAAGTGAAGAAAATCGCATAAAAAAAGCGGCATAAAGCCGCAAGGGATTTATTGCTGATGCTGGAGCTCGATATACTGCTCGTCCAGCTTCTTTATCTGGGCTCTACCTGCAGTCAGGTCAGCGAGCTCCTGGAGCATGGCAGCTGACTCATCGGGATTCGTCTGTATGATGAGGCAGACATCCGCGGAGTAGCTGGTATCCTCTATATTCAGGCTTTCTGCGCGCAGGTAGTTCTCGACAGTTCCCAGCAGGGTATATGGCAATGTAACCGCATGCCTGGCAACGAGGCGACGTTCAACGATAAGCGATTTGTTGAGCCCCATGGACGCTGTGTGTCCGTATGCGCGAACGAGTCCACCCGTACCAAGCTTTATTCCACCAAAATATCTCGTGACAGTAATGATACTGTTTGTGAGGTTCATATGCTGCATGACATCGAGGATAGGAGCACCTGCACTTCCACCGGGCTCTCCATCATCACTCGATTTCTGCACCTCACCGCGTTCACCAGATATCCACGCGTATGCTGTATGCCTGGCATCGTAATATTTTTTCTTGATCTTGGCGACGAAGGCTTTCGCTTCGCTTTCATTTTCTATATGTGCCGTATTCGCGATGAAGCGCGATCTTTTTACGTCATATTCAGCTGTGCCGCTGCGCCTGATGGTGCAAAGATTTCCCATTACACTGTCCTTTCTTGGTGGCGGATATGTGGATTTATCATAAATTATGTCTAGTAGATAATCTTCTATATGATTTGTATGTTTCCTGCAAATTTTGATGTTGCACATGGCCAATACGATTTCTTGCAGGATAATATCTATTGATGTCAAATATATAATATGATATTAATGCCAGATAATTCGCATAGCAATCATGGAGAGGAGCACGGGAAATGAAAAAAGAATATGCAGTCGAAGATCTGCGTATAGGTATGAAGATAGCAGAGCCTGTGCTCGATGAGAATGGGACGGTAGTCGTAGAAGCGGGCACGGTGCTCGATGATGAAAGCATTTTCTCTATACTTGAACAGCCCGTATTCGGCGTGATGATCGATGTAGACGTGCCGAAGCATGCACCCGTTAAGGATGAACATATACTAGATGATAGTTACCTGGCTGACTACAAGCATGTCTATGATGAGCTCGGCAAAGTCTTTGAAAAGGCGCATAATAAGGAATTTGATGTCGAACGTATCAGGCGGTTCTTTGATGAGCCGCATTTAATAAGGTTATCTAAGGGTGTGCGTGCTGTTACGCAGCTTTACAATATGGAGCGTAGCGGGGATTATGTGCTGCACCATTCCGTGCATGTGGCTGTATTAGCGGGGCTTATGGGCAGATGGCTGGATTTTTCGCCTGAGCGCAGGCGCAGGCTGATGATAGCCGGATTGTTGCTGGATATCGGCAAGGTATGGATCCCATCACCAATCATTCAAAAGCCGGGGCGGCTCACGCATGCAGAGTTCAATATCATGAAACGTCATTCGCAGATGGGATATGAATTTCTAAAGCAAGGTCCACTGTCAGATGAGGATGAGATACTGAACGGCATACTTCAGCACCATGAGCGTGGAGATGGCACAGGCTATCCCTTGGGCCTCATTGCAGACCAGACAGCGGAATTCGCGAAGATACTTGCGATACTTGATATATATGATGCAATGTCGGCAGATAGGGTATACGCAAGGCGCAGGTCACCGTTTGACGTGTTCCAGGTGATTTCTGATGATATACTGAGCGGCAGGCTCGATACATTCTTGGGTGTGAAGTTCATTCGTAACCTATGCCATGCACTAAACGGCAATTGGGTAAAGCTCAACAATGGTGAGGAGGCGAAGATCGTCTACATTGATGAGTCACGTATTTCCTCTCTTCCAGTGGTAGAGACGGAGGGTGGAGATTTCATAGATCTTAATACGGACCGCAGCAAGTCCATTGATATCATGCTCACATATAAGGAACAGGGCAGCTAAGCTAGTTTGGATGGTAAGACGCCGTATGGCGTCTTTTTTTTGCCATTGATCGTGCTGCGGTGTATAATGGCATGGTATGAACAATGTGTTCGGGAGGCAAAATGGAGCTTATAAAGACTGTGGGGCTCTGTCATGTATATGGCGAGGGCACAGAAGAAAGGCATGAAGCCTTGCAGAATGTAGATATGAGTATAGAAAAGGGAGAATTCGTCGCTGTACTAGGCGCGAATGGATCCGGGAAATCGACGTTGGCAAAGCATTTCAACGCGTTGCTGCTGCCTACGAGCGGTCATTGCATCGTCGGTGGCATGGACACGGCAGAGGAGACAGAAGCCTGGAGGATACGTCAGATTTGCGGCATGGTATTCCAAAATCCGGATAATCAGATCATAGCGGCAACGGTGGAAGACGATGTGGCCTTTGGTCCAGAAAACTTAGGAGTGGAGTCTTCTGAGATACGCAGACGTGTAACAAAGGCACTTGAGGCAGTAGGTATGGAAAAGTACAGGGGATTTGCTCCGCATCTGCTGTCAGGAGGTCAAAAGCAGCGCGTTGCAATCGCGGGAGCACTCGCCATGCGTACGGAGTGCCTTGTGCTTGATGAACCGACTGCGATGCTGGATCCCGCGGGAAGGCAGGAGGTTATGTCGACGGTTAAGCGCCTTCATGATGAAGATGGGATTACGATCATACATATCACTCATTTCATGGAGGAAGCAGCTCTTGCAGACCACATCATCGTCATGGATGATGGCCGTGTAATCATGGATGGGACGCCCGCAGAGATTTTCTCACATGTACATGAGCTGAATAGGTGTGGTCTCGGTGTACCAGTGGCTGCAGACATGGCATACAGGCTCAGGAGAAAGGGGATAAAGCTGCCGGAGGGCATACTCTATGGTGATGACCTGGTCAGAGCACTTGCTGAGGTGACAGATGATGTCGATTGAAATAAAAGAACTTGCATATACGTATATGCGTGGTACGCCGTTTGAGCGTAAGGCGCTCGAGGGGGTATCGTTGGACATACCAAAGGGTTCATATGTCGCATTGGCAGGCCATACTGGCTCTGGAAAATCGACATTGATACAGCATATGAATGGGTTGCTTTCACCAGATAAAGGCAGTGTCGTCGTAGATGGCACAGATATAAATAAGAAATCTGACGCTGCACGTAAGATGCGCAGGAAAGTCGGCATGGTTTTCCAATATCCTGAGAACCAGCTGTTTGAGGAGACGGTCGCTTTTGATATAGCATTTGGACCACTGAATCTCGGATTGGATGAAGCTGCTGCCACAAAGCGTGTGAAGAAAGCAATGGAGCTTGTACAGCTCGATTATGATAAGTACAAGGAGCGTTCGCCGTTTCAGCTGTCAGGTGGACAGAAACGGCGTGCGGCTATTGCTGGTGTGCTTGCCATGCAGCCTGATTATCTCGTGCTCGATGAACCGGCCGCTGGACTTGATCCACAGGGCAAGGAGGATATGATGCAGATGGTGAAGTCGCTACATAAAGGCGGCACCACTATCGTGCTGGTATCGCATGATATGGACGATATAGCACGTTTTGCGGATAAACTCGTTGTCATGGATGGCGGACGAATCATATTTGATGGAAAGCCGATGGAGCTCTTTTCTGATAGGGAAAAGACAGAGCATGCGGGTCTTAGACTTCCTAAGCTCACTTCACTGCTGCTTAGCGTGCGTGAGGCGGGATTCGATGTAGATGTGACTATGACTGATATGGATAAGGCTGTTGAGATGATAGCTGGCATGATAAGGGAAAGGAAGTGCAGGAATGCTAAGTGATATAACGATAGGGCAGTACTTCCCAGGTAATTCCTTTATTCATAGAGTTGATCCCCGCGTAAAGCTGGGGATGCTGTTCTTCATCATCGTGGCGATATTCGTATTGGACACGCGTGCCGACTATGCCGTATTTTGCCTGGTTGTCGCTGCACTCGTGCAGAGCTCACGCCTAAAACCGAATATGCTGCTGAAAGCGCTGAAGCCTCTGTGGTGGATACTGCTTTTCACGTTTATCATACATCTTTTCAGCACACCCGGCACATCTATACTGCACGTGTGGATATTCGATATGACGATTGAGGGGGCGGAGAAGGGATTCTTCCTATGCCTGAGGCTGGCATTGCTCATCGTTTTCTCTTCGATATTGACATATACGACATCACCTTTGGCACTCACAGATGCATTGGAAGAGATCATGTCACCATTGAAGCATATCGGAGTACCGGCTCATGAGCTGGCTATGATGATGACGATTGCGCTGAGGTTCGTCCCAACGCTTATCTCTGAGACGGATAAGATCATGAAGGCACAGCGCTCGAGGGGCTCAGACTTCACTAGTGGGAATATCCTGGAGAGGATGAAAAGGCTCGTACCGATATTGGTGCCACTATTCATATCTTCATTCAGGCGTGCCGATGAACTGGCCATGGCAATGGAGGCAAGGTGCTATCGCGGTGGTGTGGGGCGCACGCGCATGAAGGAGATGCGCATAAGCGATACGGACTATATGGCACTTTTCATATTTGCCGTGATCTTGGTGATCCTTATTGGTTTGAAGGCTGTGGGTATCTGAATGAAAAGGGAACATAAAGAGGAAATGAAGGCACGGGCACGCAATATCGCTATGATTGTTGCATATGACGGTACGGGATATCATGGATTCCAGAGGCAGACACCGCCGATTGTTGCAGTCCAGAACGTACTGGAGGAAAAGCTGCAGCTTGTATTCGGAGATCGCATAGAGCTTGCAGCAGCCGGACGCACTGACGCAGGTGTTCATGCGTCGGGACAGGTAGTGAATTTTTTCACCAATGGGCGTATACCGACAGAGCGCATCATAAAGGCTGTGAACAGCCTTCTTCCTGACGATATAGCAGTGCAGTCTGTATGGGAGGCGGATCATGATTTTTCTGCGCGTCACAGTGCAAAGAGCAAGACATATCTATATCGTCTGCATAGCGGAAAAACTCCTGATCCATTGCTCAGCCGTTATTGCTGGCATATAGAGTATCCATTATCTACATCTGATATGAGCCGTGCAATGGGATATCTTGAGGGCGTACATGATTTCTCCGCGTTTAGGGCATCAGGCGGTGCCCCGATGAGTCCCGTGAGGGAAATGTATGACGCAAAGCTGTCTGTGGAGGGCGCGGTCATTATGCTGAGATTCCATGCGAGCGGATTCCTTTATCATATGGCCAGGAATATCGTTGGCACGCTCGTGAGAATAGGAGAGGGGCTGGAGGAGCCTGATGATATCGTGCGTGTGATGGAGTCTCATGATCGCAGCCAGGCAGCAGCAACCGCTCCAGCTAGGGGACTGCTGCTAGAGCATGTAGAGTATTGAAGAGTATTTTACATGCTTGATTATATAGCAATTTTGGATTACAATATAATATAGGCTTAAAAATGGTCTAAATATGAATTTGATTCGTTTTTCCATTATTACAGGTGGTGTAACAATGAATTCTCCATTGAGTGTGGGCATAGACATCGGCTCGACGACGATAAAAGCCGTTGTCATGGACTGCGAGAAAAACATACTGTATAAGAAGTATGCGCGCCATTTCTCGGAGATCGGTAATGCTCTGCATGAAAACCTTCAGAAACTGAAAAAGGTCGTAGGTGATAAAAAATTTGATTTTGCGATTACCGGGTCTGCAGGCATGGGCATTGCCCAGCGTATAGGTCTTCCTTTTGTTCAGGAGGTCATCGCATGTGCAGCTGCAGTGAAGTCACTGATACCTGAGACGGATACCGTCGTAGAGCTTGGCGGAGAGGACGCGAAGATTACGTATTTCGGGGACGCTCCTGAGCAGCGCATGAATGGCGTATGCGCTGGTGGTACAGGCTCTTTCATCGATCATATGGCTTCGCTGCTTTCGACGGATGCGACGGGACTCAACGCGCTGGCAGAGAGAGGAAAGCAGATCTATACGATTGCTTCCCGCTGCGGTGTTTTCGCGAAGACGGATATCCAGGCACTGATGAATGACGGTGCAGAGAAAGCGGATATAGCGCTTTCTATCTTTCAGGCTGTCGTCAATCAGACGATCGGCAATCTTGCACAGGGCAGGCCGATCAGCGGGCATGTAGCATTCCTTGGAGGTCCGCTGCATTTCCTTCCAGCGCTGCGGCAGCGTTTCATTGAGACGTTGAAGCTCGATGATGAGCATGTCGTACCGGTAAAGGATGGCAATTACTTCGTAGCACTTGGTGCGGCTCTTTCGGATGAGACAAAGCAAATGGACTATGCCAGCCTGTCTGAGAGCATCAGGAAAGCCGGCGAAGAGGCATCAACTGAGACGCGCAAGGCGGATTTCGTACTGTTCAAGAACGAGGATGAATACCGCGAGTTTCGCGAGAGACACGACCGTGACCGCGTGAAGCGCGGAGACATTGCTTCATATGAAGGCCCGGTATATGTGGGCATAGATGCAGGCTCTACGACGACAAAAATCGTGGTTGCGGGCAAGGACAAGGAGGTGCTATATACCTCCTATGGCAGCAATGAGGGATCGCCGCTAAAGACGGTGGTGAAAGAGCTGCGTGAGATGTATCATCATATCAATGACAAGACATATATCGCCGGTGCACTCACTACGGGCTATGGCGAGGCGATAGTCAAAGCTGCTGTCCATGCAGATGGCGGCGAGGTAGAGACATTTGCACATCTGAGGGCGGCTCAGGAATTTTGCCCTAATGTCACTTTCGTGATAGATATCGGCGGGCAGGATATGAAGTGCTTCTTCGTCAAGGATGGCACTATCGGCAATATTACATTGAATGAGGCGTGCTCTGCAGGCTGCGGGTCTTTCATACAGAACTTTGCACAAGGGCTGAAGCTCAGCGTCGGGGATTTCGCGAAGAAGGCACTGGAGTCAAAAGCACCCGTTGACCTCGGTACGCGATGCACCGTGTTCATGAATTCAAAAGTGAAGCAGGCACAGAAGGAAGGCGCAGAAGTCGGCGATATATCTGCAGGTATAGCGCTATCTGTCATTAAGAATGCGCTGTTCAAGGTCATGCAGCTGAAAGATGTACGCGAGCTTGGCGACTATATCGTCGTTCAAGGTGGTACATTCTACAATGATGCTGTGCTCCGCTCGATGGAAAAGCTCCTTGATCGTGATGTGATCAGGCCGGATATAGCAGGTCTGATGGGCGCCTATGGCGCAGCTATAATCGCACAGGAGAATGCAGAGCAGTCTGGGAAGCAGCATTCGGATATACTGTCGGCTGATCAGCTTTCGGGATTCAGCGTCGCTACAAACTCTTACCGTTGTAACGGCTGCGGCAATAAGTGCCTGATCACTATGCAGAAGTTCCCAGATGGAAAGAAATATTTCTCCGGCAATAGGTGTGAGCGTGGTATAGGCGGCGTAAAGAAAGAGGATACAGCACCGAATATCTACGCATATAAGTATAAGCGGGTATTCTCGCATTACAAGCCTTTGGAGGATGCACCACGCGGTGAGATAGGCCTGCCACGCGTGCTCAACATGTACGAGGATTATCCTTTCTGGTTCACGTTCTTCACGTCACTGGGATATCGGGTCGTATTGTCCGACAAGTCTTCGGCAAAGCTTTTCTATAGCGGTATGGCTACGGTGCCGTCGGATTCACTATGCTATCCGGCAAAGCTTGCGCATGGACATATCATGAACCTTATAAATAAGGGATTGAAGAAGATATTCTATCCGTGCATTCCGTTTAATATGGTGGATGACTATCATCCGTCTGATAATCACTTCAACTGCCCAATAGTAGCTTCCTATGCGGAGAATATCAGGGGCAATATGGATATCCTGAAGGAAAAAGGCGTAAAATTCATGGAGCCGTTCCTGCCTCTTAATGACAGGAAACGCATGGTTGACCGCCTCGTAGAGGAAATGGCTTCTGAAAACCTTACAAAGCGGGAAATCAAGGCGGCAACCGATGCAGCATATCGGGAGTTGGAAACGTATCGCGAAGATGTCAGAAAACGCGGTGAAGAGATCCTACATACAGCGGAGGCGAATCACCAGCAGGTGATTATGCTCGTCGGGAGACCCTATCATATCGATCCAGAGATAAATCATGGTATACCTGAGATGATACAGTCGTACAATCTCCCGATAGTGTCAGAGGACTCCGTTTATCATGAGCCTTTGAAGGATGTACGGCCGCTCAAGATAGTGAACCAGTGGAGCTATCATGCAAGGTTATATCATGCGGCGGAGTATGCGGCAGAGCATAGTAATATAACATTGATACAGTTCAGTTCGTTCGGATGCGGGCTCGATGCCATCACGACCGGACAGGTTCGCGATATCTTGGAGAGCCATGACCGCGTCTATACGATGATAAAGCTTGACGAGGTATCAAACCTTGGCGCGGCACGTATACGTCTGCGTTCGCTGCTCGCTACGCTTTCGCGCAAGCAGCCTGTTCCTTTCAGGAAGGTACAGATTGAGGAGAGGCCATATTTCACTGAGGAATGCAAGCGCAAGCACACGATACTTGCACCGCAGATGGCGCCGATTCATTTCAACCTTTTGAAAGAAGTGTTTAAGCGTTACGGGTACAACATCGTTATACCCGAAATGCCGGATAAGAAAGCCGTTGATATGGGACTTAGATATGTGAACAACGATATGTGCTATCCTGCAATCGTGACGATCGGACAGCTGCTGACTGCACTGAAGGATGGGACATGCGATCCGGATCACACATCTATAGTGATGTTCCAGACTTGTGGTGCATGCCGTGCAACGAACTACATGAGCGTACTGCGCATGGCATTGAAGTACGCTGGATTTGGACAAGTTCCTGTGTTTGCATGCTGGGGTCTTGAGACAGATGCGTTCGAGCTCAACAGGAGCATGCTTCATGATGCGGTAAAGGCTTCTGCTTATGGCGACCTGCTTATGAAGTGCCGTAATCGCATGATGCCGTATGAACTGGTTAAAGGCTCTACGGAAAAGATGTATCAGAAATGGATGTCTATATGTCATGATGAGATAAGACATGGCAGCTGGTCGAAGTTCAACAGCAATATCAGGAATATCGTCAAGGACTTCGACAATATACCTATAGATGAGAACCTTTGGAAGCCACGTGTTGGCATCGTCGGTGAGATACTTGTAAAGTATCATCCTGTGGCAAATAACCATATCGAGAAGGTGCTCATGCATGAGGGCGCGGAAGTCGTTATGCCGGAATTCCTGGATTTCTTCCTATACAGTGCATACGATAATATCGTGAAGCATCGTCTCCTGGATGGGGCGTATAAGAATAAACTTTTCGCCTCTATGTTCATTAAATATATTGAATTCATGCGCCGCCCAATGAGGAAGGCATTAGCGAAGAGCCGTCACTTCACCCCACCATATACGATAAGGCATATCGCGGAGCTGGCTAAGCGTCATGTGTCGCTTGGCAATATGGCGGGAGAGGGATGGTTCCTCACGGGCGAAATGGTAAAGCTCATTGATGAGGGCGTCCCCAATGTGGTATGCCTGCAGCCGTTTGGATGCCTGCCAAACCATATAACGGGTAAGGGTGTCATACATAGTTTGCTGCAGTCATATAAGGGCGCTAATGTCATTGCGCTCGATTGTGATGCGGGCGCAAGCGAGGTCAACCAGCTTAATAGGCTGAAGCTGATGCTATCCGTTGCGCGCGAACGCAAGCAGGAATCAGAAGAGGCCGCACATCAATCCGTGGCCATATCAGATTAATCAGTTGTGCCCTTCATCTGAATGGATGGAGGGCATTGTTATCAGGGGAGATCTATATGCGGAAACGCAACAAGGCAAATCTTGCACTTGCAATAAGCATAGGGGGATTCTTGGCTACTTTTCCTGTAATGGATACGGGATTCGTGGGGGGTATCCTTCATAACGGCTTCCTGGCGGCATCGATAGGTGGACTGGCAGATTGGTTCGCGGTCACAGCGCTTTTCAGGAAGCCACTCGGAATATCATACAGGACGGACATCATCAGGCGCAACCGTAAGCGTATCACAGAAGCGTTGGTTGATTACGCGGCGGATGACCTCCTCAGCCCAGAAAATGTCATGACAGTGCTGGAGAAAGAAGATACGGCAGCCATGGCTGCGGCTTATCTTAAAGAACGCGGCGGAAAGGAAAGGATTATCCATACGCTTGATACGGCGCTGCTCGAGGCAGTCCGTACGCTAGATACGAAAGAGGCGGCTCATAGTCTTATGCCATTGATAAGACAGGGGCTTGGTGGATTTTCTGCTGAGACACTCGTAAAGCAGCTGACGGCGCTGATGTCAGAGGAGAGGTACAGTACAAAGCTTATAGAGCCGGTACTTTATCTTGCGGCTGATATGGTACGCTCTCCTGAGATACAGGAGATATTGCTCGATAGCGTGCGTACAATCAGGGAACGCTACGAGCAGGATGGCTCTTCGCGTGCGTTGATATTCCAGCTGGCAGATCTGACAGATGAGCGTTTGCGCGATATGCTTGTCGAAAGGATCATATCCTATTTGAGTGGGCTTGCATCACATGAGACCGACGGCTATGTGTACATGAAGGCGGGCTTTGAAACGTTTCTCAGGAGGCTATCGCAGAGTGAAGAGCTTGAGGATGTGCTCGTAGCCTGGAAGAAAAGGCATATCGAGAAGCTCGAGCTGGAGCAGCCTGTTGCACAGTGGCTTGAAGATAATCTAAAGCAGGAGAATCCTGACTGGCTGGCCGCAGTGAATGGATTCGTAGACAAAAAGCTCGATGAGTTCACTGAGGATAAGAGGATACAGGAAAAGTTCGATAAAGCCGTTAAAGGCTGGGCATTCCGTGAGATGCGCGAGCATCATGGCCTGGTAAGAGAGATGATATCTGACAGGCTGGCGCGGTTTAGTGACGATGATCTGGTGGAGTTCGTCGAGGAGAAGGTTGAGGACGACATACAGATGATCCGTATCAATGGCTCCGTTGTCGGCTCAATCGTTGGGATGCTGCTGTATGCGATCGTATTCATTGCAGAGGGAGGCGTTTTCTGATGCCGTGGAAATCATGGAATAAAGCAGACAAGACGCTTCTTTTGGCGGCGGTGATCTTCGCTTTCTCTATCTGTGTTCATCACGAGTATCCTGGGAGTCTATTCGCGCATGGCTTCATGTTTTGTGCTGAGGCTGCGCTCGTCGGTGGCGTGGCGGACTGGTTCGCCGTTACAGCACTTTTCAGGAAACCATTAGGGTTCCCATATCATACAGCGATACTGCCGAGGCGCAGGGAGTCATTCATCAATGCATCAACCGCGATGGTACAGAAGGAATTTTTCTCGAGGCGAAAGATTTTTGATATGTTGCACCATGCGAAGCTGCAAGATGTGATGATGGAGTGGATCAATCGCGATGATATTCAGAAGGCTATCGCTGATACGGTCATAGGGTACTCAAGGTCTCTTGCGGCGGGGATAGATACGAAAAAGCAGGCAGCTGAGCTGGGGCGCCGCATACGCGAGGAATTCTCTAATGTTCCATCCGAAGCCATATTGTGGCGCGTTGAGAACTGGCTTCGCGAAGGGGAAAATGATCATAAACTCCTTGCTGGGATTGCGATATACCTTTCAAATCGTGTTGCGTCTCCGGAATTCAAGGACGGAGTTGAAAGCATGCTGGAAAGCTATCAGCGTGAAAAGGCAGATAGCCGCCTGGGACTATTGCTCCTTGGGCTTGCGCAGGCTACTGATGTGCTGAATTTTGAAGAAATCGCAGGACTTATTCAAAAGCAACTTCTCACTATGCTCGAAGAGCTGGGGGAAAAGGATTCAGAGCTGCAAACGCAGCTTTTAGAGGTGTTCTATGAGAAGGGCCATGAGATGGTTGCCGTGCCGGAGATTCATGATACAATCGAAGATGTGAGACGTGGTATCATCGGTGAGCTTCCACTCGAGGAAAGTATAGAACATGGTATAAGCACTGTCATTGAGAGATTTTCCTCCGAGGATAAAGACCCTGACAGCGTGTCACTTAGAGATGGTATCGCAATGGTTATTTCCCATGAGATCCAGAGATGGATCAAGCTCCTTTCCACAGATCAACTGCTAAAAAAGGAGCTCGATAAGCTATTATATGATATTTCTGCCCGCTCGGCTCTTGCCGTACAGACCATGCTTGGCAGTGTTGTGCACGGCGTGCTTGATAGGATGACAGATGATGAGCTGAATCACCTCGTATATGATAAGGCGGAGCCGGATCTCCTATGGATAAGGATGAATGGCTCGATTGTCGGGTCTGGTATCGGTCTCGCTATATTCGTCCTCATACATATACCTTTTTGATCAGCATAGTATGAACCTGAATGCATCGCCTGGATGTATTTCTCCTATGAGGAACCGCTCTTCTGCAGGAATTACGGCCGCTACATTCGTACGGCTGTCCGCAGGGAGCGGTTTTTTTATAATTTCAAGCTCCCCCATATACCTGCCGTAGCGTTCATTATCGATCGTTATAGCGCCTACCTGCCGAGCGGATGTATTGTCCGCGGCGATTTGGAGGCCTCTCTCTTTAGCGCGAAGGCGGCTTTCCTGCGTACGCACTGCGTACTCTGCGGCATCCGAACGCTCGTGGAACGTGCCTGACAGCATATTCGAGGATATGTCGTCCTGTAAGAGCATGTGCGCTTTTATGGTAGTCACGCCGTTATCTGCGTTTGCGACGGCGGAAAGCTCATCATATGTAGGCAGTGAATCCGATATGATGATATAATCCAGTCCCATTGCCATGAGATGGCGCGCGGCGAGGTCCGTATGGAGATGACGGTGCATCTCAAGTGTTGGAAGCCCCGCATGGAAAGGACTGCGTCGATGACCTTCAAGACTGGGGACAAAGGCACCTGTACTGATACCAAATTTATGCAGGAGCGCAGTCTTATCTGATATGAAATCGCAGCCAAGGCCAGTGTACTCTCTGGGATAGAAATTGTGCAGTGCATCGATCCTGGAGAAATCTGCGTTGCAGCTTTCAAGCTCATCCAAGAAAACTTCTGTTACTGATGAAGCGTTCAGCTGGATACGAAGCCCACTCTTATCGTTGCTTATGCGCGCGGCATCTTCGGCTGAAAAACCATAATCCAGGCGTAGTGTGGTGATGTTCATTCGAGAGAGGGACTTTAGGTCATCAAGTGATATATCGAGGAGCTCCTGAGCTGCCGGAGACATGTCAGAAATGATTTCCATGTCCAGCTTGCGGGCTTTTTCAAAGAGTATATGCACATCCTTGCTGAAACGATCAATATCGGTTTCTGGAATATGAAAGGAAGTGAATACTTTCCTCATACCTAGCCTTGAGGCGCTTTCAAGCAACTGAAGATTTTCGTCGAGACTGTTGTCTAGCCCTGGATATATAGAGACTCCATTTGACATTTAAGCAGCCTCCTTTTCCTCAGGGTCATCGAAGCCTATGAGCCACGTCGCTATGAATCCGACAGCGTATGCGCATACGAGACCGAGCAGATATGCCGGGATGTTATCTGTGACCGCGGCAAGTGGCAATCCAGATATGCCCATTGCAGCTGCGCCGACATAATTGGCGGCGACTATGGCTCCGCCTGCTGCACCACCTATGCATGCGCCGATGAATGGCCTGCCGAGTGGCAATGTTACGCCATATATCAGCGGTTCACCAACTCCCATAAGCCCGACGGGTAATGCTGAGAGGATGGTTTTCTTGAGGAAATGGTTTTTCGTCTTGCAATATACGGCGAGCGAAGCGCCAATCTGTCCACAGCCCGCCATAGCGAGAACCGGCAGAAGTATGGTCACTCCGTCACGAGCGATGAGCTCAGCATGGATAGGTGTCAGTGCCTGGTGTATACCTAGCATGACCATAGGGAGGAATGTCCCACCGAGCAGGAAGCCAGTGAATGCTCCGCCCGTACCGATAGATATTGACGCGGCTGTGCCTATCCCTTCTGATATGATGCCGCCAATCGGCTGTAATACGAATAGCGCTGCGAATCCAGCAGAAAGCAGGATTATAAGTGGAGTGACGAACAGATCGAACATCTCAGGGATGATACGATGAAGTCTCTTTTCCAGCCATGATCCGAGTGCAGCGACAAGTATTACAGCTATGATGCCGCCACGTCCTGGTACAAAGTTCCATCCATCTATAGATATCCCCGAAAGTGCAGGGTTGCTGATCACGGCAGCAAGAACGCCACCCATGATAGGCGTGCCGCCAAACTCAGCGGCAGCCCTTACACCGACGAAGAGGTTCATTCCGAAGATGACAGCGCTACCCATCACAGCAAGTATCTGCGCTACAGGTGTCCCCTGGAGCTCGGGGAATAGCTTCAGTGAAATATTCAAGAGACCCGTAATCAACCCACAGGCAATGAATGCTGGTATCAACGGGAGGAAGATATGTGCGATCTTGCGAAACATGAGCTTCATGGGGGTAGCGTTCTTCTTGCGGATAGCCTCATGCAGTGCCTTTCCATCGCCAATTTCAGCGTTATGTATAGGATCGATTACCGTTTGTGCTGATGCCCTGGCGTTAGTGGTTTTATCAGGGATTTCTTTGGAAGGCGTTTGCTGCTTGGCCATGATGGACTTTATGGAAGCGGTTACGCTCTGCGCGCGCCCAGGACCTAGAACGATTTGCAGTTCCGAACCATTTGGATTGATGCCGAGTACGCCGTCCAATGCTTTTAGCCTGGCGTGCATGCCTTCGTCTTCATTTTTCAGATGTACGCGCAGCCTCGTCATGCAATTCGTGATTTGCTCTATGTTATCTGCTGGTCCGATTATATCGAATATCTGATTAGGGAGTTCTTCGTTCATCTCTGCCTCGCCTTTCCTGTATCTATCATTTTCAATGCGTCGGCAATCCTGCCACCAGCTTCATCCAGACACTTTCCTGCCATATCTGCCGAGAGGTTAGACAAGAGCATGAATATGGCAAGCCTTGCGCTGCCACTGGATTTTTTAAGAGCGGATACCGCTTCGTTACGCGTACAGCCAGTAGCCTCCATAACGATGCGCAGCGAGCGAGCCTTCAGCTTGTCGTTAGTGGCACGTACATCCACCATGAGATTGCCATACGTTTTTCCGAGTCGTATCATGGTTCCAGTGGATAGCATATTCAGTACCATCTTTTCGGCAGTGCCAGCTTTCAGACGTGTTGATCCCGTGATGATCTCAGGACCTGGCAGGACAGTTATGTCGATATCCGCAATGAGTCCTATTGGTGATGACGGGCTGCATGATACAGCTATAGCGGCACCGCCTTTTTCCTGTGCATGACGCATACAGCCTATTACGTACGGCGTGCGTCCGGATGCTGCGAGGCCGACGAGGACATCCCGCTTTGAGAAGCTGTGCGAAGCGAGATCTTCGGCGCCCAATGATTCTAAGTCTTCAGCGCCTTCCTTTGCACGAAACACAGCTTCATGACCTCCAGCAATCAATCCCTGCACGAGTTCTGGATCCGTTCCAAATGTTGGCGGACATTCAGAGGCATCCAGTATGCCGAGACGTCCTGATGTACCTGCTCCTGCGTAGAAAAGTCGTCCTCCATGCCTTAGCCTATCTGAGATGACGTCTATAGATTTAGCGATTTCATTTATGGCCTTTCGTACGGCCGGTGCAACCTTTTGATCCTCATCGTTCATGAGCAGGGCAATCTCAAGAGATGACATATCATCGATATGTTCGCTTTTATGGTTTCGCTGCTCAGTCGCGATAGAGCCGAGATCGATATTCTTTGCAATCATATAATTTTGCTCCCTCATTTGACATAAGAAACCTACAATATATTATAGAGAGTGCATATATAGTCTTGCAAGCATGATTTTCCGAAAAAAACCTAAAAAAGTGCTTGACAACGAAAGCATGAAAGTGTAATATACTATTTGTCGCTGATGACACGGGCGC
>OMZT01000093.1 GCA_900315615.1 uncultured Veillonellaceae bacterium
CTCTAATATTTGCTACCCGGTGAATATTACATAACCAACACAAAAAACCGCATTCCGTATGGGATGCGGTTTTTTGTATGCCTGTTTGTGGCTCAGTGGTATTTCATCGGTCGCAGTCAAAGAGATGCATGAATACTATATGGTGACGCCGTACTACTGCTAGGGTTTCGCTGTCTCCGTTTCATATGGACGCTATGGATTTACGGCATAGCAAAAGAGCTGCCACACGTGGCAGCTCTTTGTATCGGTTAATGATCAGAAGAAGATATCGACTTCGCCGAATACCTGGTTCACGTCCTTACCATCATTGTAGTTCTTGCTGATGTACTTGCCATCGAAGTAGGAGAGGCGTGCGACCATGTTCTTCATGAACGTGACATTCGTGCCGATCTCCCAGCCCTTTGCGCCGTATACGGCAGAGCCATCTCCTGCCCAAGTCGGAGAGAATGTAGCGTAGTTGCCGAGATAGCGATATGCTGCATAGACATCGTAGGCGCCTTTATCGCCCTCATCGCCCACGCCATACTGGAGCTGTGCGCTGTATGCATGGCTGAGGTCGCTGTCCTGGTTGCCGTCCGGGTTGCCTGCGTACACACCTGCGAGTGAGAGCTTGTCGTTGAAGTTGTAGGTGCCGCCGAGCTCCCAGAGTGCAACATGGTCTTCGCCGTAGGTCTTGCCGTCCTTAAATGCGTCCATGCCGTTCTTCAGGTTCTTGTTCTTGTAGTAGTAGTAGCCAGTGCCGAAGCTGAACTTCGGATCTGCTTTGTAGGTGAATCCAATGCTGTAGATATCACCATGCCTGGTATCTTTGAAATCGCTGGTACGGTTTCCGGTATCCTCGCTCATGAGGTTTGTCTCGTTATTGATACGGCCTGCATTGAGCTGAGTGGTCAGCTTGCCCGTCTCTGCGATGACCTGAGCACCGGTGAACTCATCATCAGCGATGAGACCCTGCTCGGTCCAGAACGGAACTTTACCCAGGTTGTACGTCATGTTGCCGTAGTTACCGGAAACATAGAGGTGATACAGGTTGAATTCCTTGCTGTCCTCGGTCTCACCAGGATCTTTGCCAAGGTTGCTCAGGGTTATATCGCCCTGCGTCTCGATCGTCCAGTGATCGTTAACTGTCATGGTCGGCTCGAGGCGGAGTGTGAGCTCGTTGCTGCTGCCGCGGCTCTCGCCTTCGTTCTTCTGGCCATGGTAGTCGTACTTGAGCTCGCCCTTCCAGTATACATTGTCCATCTTCTTCTCGAGGTTGGATACGCGAACGCCGAGGTTATTTAGCTCATCGCTGAATTCCGCTGCAAGTTTATCGATCATAGCCTTGTCTGCTGCGTTAGCCTGATCCTGCTTAGCCATTGCCTTTGCGACCATCTGTGCCATCTCATAGCGGGTGATTGCGCTCTCGCCCTGGAATGTGGTGTCGCCATAGCCTTCGATGACGCCATCGCGTGCGAGCTGTGCTACGGCATCATATGCCCAGTGATCGGTTGGAACGTCGCTGAACGGGTTTGCCGCTGCGAATGTGGTGCTTGCTGTGCCAACTACGAGCGTTGCTGTAAGTGCGGATACGAGTGTCTTTTTCATGATGAAAACCTCCCCGAAAAATCTCATTATCTTTTCTGTTCTAAGTTTTGCGGAGGTCTGTCCATGAGTGTCCTTGTTTCCTCAGCACTTTGCTCCGTTCCCTTGGAACACATTCAATATATCATCTAGTAGATGAGAAATCAAGTAGTTGATAAAGGTTTTCATTATCTTATAATTTTCTATTAACGAGGACGATATGTTTACTGATAATTCTCTATTGACTGTCGTATGTGTATACGCTGTGAAACATGCTTCAGCCCTTGATACTAGTGGCTTTGTGGGATTCTCTAGCTTTGTCAGCCAAAAATCATGGCGTACGCGGCAGGGGCTTTTAGCCTCATATACACGTCGTTAAATGAGAAAACACTGTCCAACCTGCCTTTAAGTCTTAGCGCTCCAGAGGTACACAGGCAAAAACGCCTCATATAGCGATACTGTCATGAGACTATCGTCTCGCCATGCTGCGTAGGGTCTCGTATTTTCCATTATAGAAACATCCCGAGCCACATGAGCTCGGGATGTTCTATGATTTGCCTTTTATGATAGGAGGGCTCTCCATTACTGCCTTGGATCGTTTTCCTCGGGCAGTGCTACGCGGCTGCGTATACCCGTCTCTATGAGCACTTCATCGAGAGCGTCCAATGCCTGGAAGTGCGCCGTGTCCTGCTCCCAGTAGCTTCCATGGTGCCATCGTGTCGCACGCTTATCAAGCACCTCGTCTGTCTCACGGTCATAGCCCACGAGGCGTACGGTGCAGCCAGCCTCCAGCATATCTTCGCCATCGCCGCCGAACATATGGAAGCCGCCATACCATACATGCTGGTAGTATTCCTCTACGTCGACGCAGATAACGAGGTCCGCGCCCACCTTATCTGCAAGTGGCTTCATCAGCTTCGCGATGTCGACCCAGTCACCTTTATGATGATGTGGGTGCTTCTTTCCTGCCTGCTGTCTTTCCCACTCTGCCTTAGCATCTGTATAGGCATGTGCATAGAGCTTCTTCATGTTGTCATCTACGAGTTCTTCATCTACCATCTCTACGCGATGGAGCGTCCCATTGAGTGGGACATGCAGTGACCGCTCTATGCGCTTCGCCATCATGTCGCGTGTGCCGACGTCCATCCAGCCCGGTACGATGATATCCACGAGCGCCACGTGCCTTGTGGTGATGTTGCCTGTATGCTTTGGAGATGGTGCCTCTGGCTTCTTCGTGGCACCAGCCGTGACATCTGTGCTGCTCTCTGGCTTCTTCGTAGCACCAGCCGTGACATCTGTGCTGCTCTCTGGCTTCTTTACCTCCGGCGACTTTTCCTCCGTTGTGGGCTCCTCGTCACGCGAGCTGATGTACCGCGTCGCTTCAGACACCACATCTGGTTTTTCGTCCGCATATGATGGTGCGATTCCCGTCCAAAGTACCGCCGCACAAAGCAGCACTCCTGCCCATATCCTTGCATTCACCGCTACCGCCCCCCTATCCTATCTTCACCGCAAATGTGATCCTGCCGCCCGCCCATTTCACGCGCAGCTTTGCGTGCAGCTGCTTCACGAGCTCTGCCGCAAGTGACAGCCCTATGCCATAGCCAGCCTTTTCACTATTATGGGATTCGTCGCTGCGATAAAAGCGCTCAAAGAACCGCTTGTAGTCAGTATCACGTCCTTCTTTGTAATCATTCGTCAGGACGATCAGTGCTCCGCGTCCGCCCACCACATGCTTCACATGCCTGAGGCGCATGTCTATCCTGCCGCCGTCATCGCAGTATTTCACCGCATTGTCAAGCAATATGCTCATCAATTCATATACGAGCTTACGGTCGGATACGATATGAGCTCCATCCTCGATATGAGCCGATAGTGTCTTTCCCGCTTCTGTTGCGAGCGGCTTAAAGGACTTAGCTATCATGGACGCCTCCTTCGATATGTCGAAGTTCTCTTTCTCTATCCTGACACCTGCTTCTCCCATCTTCGAGAGCATGACTAGATCGTTGATGAGCCCCGTCAGGCGCTTCACCTGCTTTTTGATACCATCGGTCCACTCACTGCTGCCGCTGAGCATCTCTATCGCCTCGGCATTCGCTGATATGATCGCTATCGGCGTTTTCAGCTCGTGCCCCGCATTCGTTATAAAGCGCTTCTGGCTCTCCATATTCCTGACGAATGGTGCTATCACGTGCCCGGACATGGCCGTAAATATCAGCATGAAGAAGCATACGCACAGTAGGCCAAAAAGGAATGAATACACAAAGAAAGCATGTACCGCATGAAATTCACTCGTGCAGTCAATGATGGCGACGCGGCACCCTCCGTTTGGCATGTCCGATACTAAAAAGCCGTATTCCGCGCCGTTCTTGCGAAAGTAGCCATTCTTTTCTCCGAGGTCTATCTCTGCACGCGCATAGCTGATGATTTCTTTCTCATCGAATGCCATGATGTTCTTCTTGTTCATCGAAGTGACTGTGCCATCTGCGTCAAATGCTACGCTGAAGAATCTCGTCTGGACTGCGAACTCTGGCGTATTTGCATCCCACCCCACGGCTCCAAGCAATGCGTCGCCCGGTGGCGGCTTGCGCGGCAGGTGTCCGTCGTTTTCCATAATGACTTCAAGCGTCCTCTGCACGCGGCTGGAGGTAGAGTAATACCCGATCATATTGATGAGGCCGAGTGCAATGGTGATGATGATGACGACTGCAAGCGTTGCCAGTATCACGAACCTGCGCCTCAGACCATTTATCGCGTTATCTCCCATCTGCACCGCCCCTTATAAAATCCTGAAGTTGCATCCCTTCCTGCGTGAATATCATCAGTTCATCGTATACGAGAGGCCATATTTATCTGCGATGCGCGTGAC
>OMZT01000054.1 GCA_900315615.1 uncultured Veillonellaceae bacterium
CAAGCAGCACGACAATCGCCGCAAGGACCTTCACCATTTTGCCTCCCATATTGATACCTCCTGTTATGTCGGACATCCCATATGCGCTGTCCGCCGCGCGATCTTTGCATACTAACCTTATTACTTATTCGCGTCTCATCCCCTCCCTTCCTGCTAGAAATTTATCCTACGTTTTTCAAAAAAATCACCAGGAAGCAGGACAACGCCAGCAAAAGAAGAAATATAAGATAAAACAATTCTCTGCCATGCATGGAGGGGTAAAAAGATGAAATATGAATTCACGCCGGATTTTTATACAGGCATAGAAAATATCGACAAGGAACACGCACGCCTCTTTGAGATCACGAACAATGCATACGACCTTCTGACAAACGATTTCATACCGGATAAGTACGATCAGATCTCCTCCATACTCGAGGAGCTGCGCGAATATACAAAGACGCATTTCGCACATGAGGAGGCGTATATGGAGTCTATCTCCTATCGGAAGATCTGGAGCCAGAAGATACAGCATGCGGGCTTCATCAAGAAGCTCGACAGCTACGATCTTAAGAAGATAGACGATACGCAGCGCGACTCATTGCTCGAGATACTAGACTTTTTGGCGAAGTGGCTGTTCGGCCATATCAAGGGCATGGACTGCAAGATACCGAAAAATTGACATACAAAGCTCCCTGTCAGGCTCACGCCCGGCAGGGAGTTCCTTTTTCTCAATGTGATTTTGCCATATGCGTGGTGAGAAATACGCCGCCGATGACGAGTACTGCACCTGCTATCTGTGCTGCGCCTATCTTTTCGCCCAGCACGAGGAATCCCGACACCATGCCGACGATCGGCATGAGGTTCAGAAAGATGGATGATACGCTCGCGCCGGCACGCTTAACGGCATAGTTCCATACGACGATCATCAAAAGGCCCGCAAGGAATGTCGTATAGATGAATGACACCGTCCCCCATATATCAAGAGGCGCAAGATAAATCTCACCGGATATGAGGCCATATATACCCGTCCAAATCGCACCAGCGAGGCTGAACCACGCCGTTTCGGAGATGACGGGCAGCTCTCTAAGGACGGCGATACTGACGACTGAGAACACAGCCCATGCCGCCTGCGAGCCGAAGCAGAGCACATCGCCCCTTGCGAACTGTATCCCGAGCACGGCTTCCAGTGAGCCGTGGCTGACGACGACCAGTATACCGATAAACGACAATACTATGCCAAGCCATGCCAATATGCCCATCCTCTCCCGCACCAGGATAGCGGCAAGCATAGCGGTCAGTGCCGGTGTCATCGCAGATATCAATGTGCAGTTTATGACCGTCGTCGTCTTCAGCCCTTCAAACTGCAGCACGCAGTTCAAAAGGACACCAGAGAATCCCATGATCGCGATATGCGGCCATAGATGACGCGGCAGGCGCCATTTTAGTCCCTTCGTCCAGGCGATGGTGAAAAGCACGACCGTCATGATGAGGTAACGGAAAAATGTGATATCAACAGGTGTCCATTCGGCGACCAGCCACTTTATACATACTGGCTGAAAGCCCCACACGGAGGCTACCAGCACGAGCAGCAGATAAACCCACCCCATCCGTGCCTCCATGAAATCACCTCACATATTCAGGAAACCCTGCCATCAATGTACAATGAGCTTTTGCAGGCAGTCATTTAGCTCGCGCGCATTGATCGGCTTGGTCAGATACTCATCCATGCCGGCTTTAAGGCCCTTTTCGCGTGCCTCGCCATATGCGTTTGCCGAAAGCGCGATGATGGGAAGTGAAGCATCCTCACGCCCAGAGTGGCGTATCTTCTCTGTCACACCGTAGCCGTCAAGTTTTGGCATCATGATGTCAACGATGACCGCTATGAACTCGTTCGGCTCCGACGTCATGAACATATCCAGCGCCTCTATGCCATCTTTAGCTATCATGACGTCCAGCCCACATGCGCGGAGCATCCTTTCGATAATCATGCAGTTGATGTCATTATCATCCGCCACGAGCACTTTGCCGGACAACATGACTTCGCCATTATTACCCTCGTCCTTTTTCTCCATCTTTTCTCCGACGGGAAGCCTCCTGCATGGTATCTTCACCGTGAACTCCGTTCCCTTGCCGATGGCGCTCTTCACATCTATCTTTGCGCCCATGATATCTATCAGCCTGCGGACGATGGTGAGTCCCAGTCCCGTGCCCGCCATGTCCTGCGTGCGAAGCGGATTATCCATCTCCTCGGCAAATGAATCGAACATGCGGCGCTGGAATGCTTCGCTCATGCCGATACCTGTATCTTTCACGCGCAGTACCACGGTCATGCTGTCATCTGTCACGTCCTCTGCATCGAGCTCACATGTCACCTTGCCGCCACGCGGCGTGTACTTCACAGCATTGCCTATGAGGTTGAGCTGTATCTGGTTCATGCGCGTCGTATCCAGCACCGCCGTACCGCGCGGCTCATGGCGCACGATCTCCCACTCTACGCCCTTTTCCTTGCAAAGCGGCTCAAGGACGCTCCTGATATACTCTATATGGTGCTCGTAGTCGAATTTCTGCAGCTTCAGCTCAAGCTTTCCCCTATCTGCCATCGAGACATCCAGTATGTCATTTATCAGCGACATGAGGAAGTCAGCGCCCGCCTGTATGCCGTCGAGATCCTTCTGCAAACGCTCCTTATCGTCCACGTCCTTGCGCGCAAAGTCGAGCATGTTGCGTACGATACCGATTGGCGTCCTGGTATCATGATTCATATGGCTGACAAATTCCAGCTTTGCGCGGTTCGCCTCCTCCAGCGAATGTATCTGCTGCTGCGCCTTCCTGAATTCCTCCGTCATGTCACGTATAGCGAAGAACATCGTCTTTTCACAGCGATTCAGGTAATAGTACTGCACCTGCTTTTGGCACTCTTTTCCCTTAACCATACGCTTGAATGAGACCGTATACCGCCCCTTTTTTTCTAGCTCCGAAAGGACTGTATCGAGCTCCGTCGCCTTGTCTAGGTAGGCGCGCTCTTTCTCTGCGACTCCTCGCGTGTAGAAGATGTCCCGGCGCTCATCATATGAGCATTTGCCCTCCGTACGTCCCCTTCGCGACATATTGACATCATATACGTAGAAGTTCACCGTCCTCTTGCGTGAATTCACATATCCGATGAAATCATAGCCGAGCTCTGTAATCTTCTTCAGCATGATTTCCTCGATATGCTTGCGCGTCACATCGTACATATATACGAAGCATTCGATATGCCCCGTCTTTGGTGATGCAAGCAGTCTGATGTCTAAATCAATCCATGCCGCTATATCAACATCGTCCCTGCATCGCATCACGCGATATATGCGCTGCACGCCGCTATGATACTTCTTGATGAACGTATCCATACACAGCTCATCGAGCCAGGCCTGATCCTCCGGGGTTGCCGCAAAATTCATGGATTGCTTCAGCCCCATTTCAAATGCGAGTAAATCCAGGTTGCGCATGATGTGCCCGTCCATATTCATGAACTCTATCACCTTTTTCGCAGAGAGGTCATGATGTGCCTTGCTCAAAAGCTCGGGATCCTGTACGTCATGATAGTATGACATCTCGCTCTGGTACTGCATGTGCTCGTCCCACTGGGAGGTGATGTTCCTCGATGTGCCGATAGCTTTGACGGGCTTGCCCTCTTTACGCTCCGCCACGCGCACTACGAACCTGAAGAGCTCCTCTTTGCGATCTGGTGTAACGGTCTTTATATCGGCACTCGAGACATCGGCACCGTTCTTTATCCTCCTGAAAAGGTCTTCGAACCTGCCACGGCTCACGGGAGACACCCATGACGGTATGGAGCGCGTCCCGTCTACATCCTC
>OMZT01000076.1 GCA_900315615.1 uncultured Veillonellaceae bacterium
ATTATCATACATAAAGTCCGCAAGCGCGCTCTCATTCGCCACGATGCCGCCGACCTTCGCCGCCGCGACAAAGACGTACTCCGGCTTCTCTGCCGCAAAGAACGCCTCCACCGCCTCTTGCCGCGTGAGGTCGAGCTCACTGTGCGTGCGCGTGATGATGTTCGTATAGCCCTGCCGCGCGAGCTCCCTGCAGATAGCCGATCCGACCATCCCGCGATGACCCGCAACATATATCTTCGCATTCTTTTCCATCATAAAAAAAGCCTCTTTCACAAAAATTCACGCCGATACTAGCAGCTAGCACCTCAAGCCGCCAAACCAACATCACTTCACGATGCCCTTTTCGAGATACTCCTCGAGATTACTCTCTATACGCTCCTCCGCGCGCTCAACGCGGACTTTTTGCATATCGTGCTCGACCATGATGCGCACGAGCTCCTCAAACGACGTCTTCTGCGGGTTCCAGCCGAGCTCGCGCTTCGCCTTCGATGGATCGCCCCAGAGGTTCACGACATCCGTCGGGCGATAAAAATCCGGGCTCACCTCGATGACCGTCTTTCCCGTCGCCTTGTCGATGCCTTTCTCGTCAAGCCCACTCCCCTGGAACTCTAGCTCGATACCCGCCTCATGGAACGCCAGCTGGCAAAACTCGCGCACGCTGTGCTGCACGCCCGTCGCTATGACGAAATCGTCCGGCTTCTCATGCTGGAGGATCAGCCACATGCACTCCACATAGTCCTTAGCATAGCCCCAGTCACGCAGGCTGTCCAGATTGCCGAGATAGAGCTTATCCTGCTTTCCCTGCGCGATACGCGCCGCCGCAAGCGTGATCTTTCGCGTGACGAACGTCTCACCGCGCCGCTCCGACTCGTGGTTGAACAGGATCCCAGAGCACGCGAACATGCCGTACGCCTCGCGATACTCCTTCGTAATCCAAAATCCGTACTGCTTCGCCACCGCATACGGGCTATACGGATGAAAAGGTGTCGTCTCACTCTGCGGCACCTCCTCCACCTTGCCATAAAGCTCCGACGTCGACGCCTGATATATGCGGCAAGACTCAGCCTGTCCCGTCAGCCGCACCGCCTCCAGCACGCGAAGCACGCCCGTCGCATCGATATCCGCCGTAAACTCCGGCACATCAAAAGACACCTGCACATGGCTCTGCGCAGCCAGATTGTATATCTCATCCGGCCGCACCGTACCGATCACATTCACGAGCGACATAGAGTCCCCGAGATCACCATAATGCAGATGAAAATGCGGCTCCGCCTCCAGATGCGCGATACGCTCCCTGAAGTCTACCGACGACCGACGGATAATCCCATGCACATCATACCCCTTAGCGAGCAGCAGCTCCGCAAGATACGACCCATCCTGCCCAGTAACGCCCGTAATCAAAGCAACCTTGCCCATATCGTTCCTCCTGTAGAAAGTTTCAATCCCTATGATACCACCTGCACGATACATGAGCAAGAAAAAGAATGAGGGAGGGCAAGTGACACCACGATGATATAAGTTTTCCCTTGAAATAATATCCCCCACGCCATATACTATTTTATTATATGCTTCATGATAGATTAAATAAATCGAGTTTGGAGGATTCAGTGTGCTGTTTAATTCGTATGCATTTATATTCGCATTCCTGCCAGTGACTATTGCCGTTTACTTTTTAATTCCAAAATTTGGAAATAGGAGGGGGGGGGTACGCACTGGCACCTTATGGCTATCGTTCGTATCACTCGTGTTTTACGGATATTGGGACATACGATATGTTCCTCTACTGCTCGGATCCATATGTTGGAATTTTGCGATTGGACGGCTTATCGAAAACAAGCCATCCAAAAAGAAACTGCTACTCACATCTGGCATTATCGTAAATCTTCTATTGCTGGGGTATTATAAGTACACGGCATTTTTTATCGAAAATCTTGATGCCGCTACAGGATTATCCTACGACATACCACATATCATATTACCACTGGGCATATCTTTCTTCACATTCACACAGACAGCATACATCATCGATGCCTACCGCGGCGAGACAAAGGGATACTCCTTCATCACATATCTGATGTTCGTCACGATCTTCCCGCATCTCATAGCCGGGCCTATCATCAATCACCGCGACATGATCCCGCAATTCATGCGCAAAGAAAATCTCCATATACATTGGCGCAATCTCTCCATCGGACTGGCATTATTCTCTGTTGGGCTATTCAAGAAAGTTGTCATTGCAGATTCTATCGCACCATGGGCAGATGAGATATTTGCAAACGCAAGCAACCTGTCCTTCATAGAAGCATGGATTGGTGCCATCGGGTACACATTCCAGCTGTATTTTGATTTCTCCGGATACTCAGAGATGGCAATAGGCCTTGGGTTGATGTTCAACCTG
>OMZT01000062.1 GCA_900315615.1 uncultured Veillonellaceae bacterium
TTTTCTTCGTTTTATCGGTGGACTGCTTCTCTGTCACGGTCTCTTTTACTTTGCCATTCGTACGCGATATCAGCTCGTCCTTATGCTTATCTGCATATGTGATGATGGTATCGAAGAAATTCTTCAGCAGATGGTGCTCGCCGAGCTTGTCTATGGAGATTTCTCTTGCACCGGTACGCTTGCCGATAGTCGTCATCGTATCATCGATATCATCATGCTCCAGGATCGTGACCTTCCTCTGCTTCACATCTATCGAGAGATACTCAGCCGCACCGGACAGCCTGTCATAGCCGGACATGCTGTCTCCACGCCAGCGCCTCTTCTGCGAGACATCCTGAACCATCACATCATCATATGTATATAGTACCGGTGCGATAATGACGTTCTGGTCTATGTAACCGTCGCTATCGACGCCGAACTTGATCTGCTGTTTATTGAAAAAGAAATTCGTGCGTGCGGATGACTGAACCCATTCAAATACATCCTTCGGTACGTTGATTTGCGCTGCATCTGCATTGCAGCTGATAGAAAACATCACAGCAGCTGCCGCCGCACAAGCCATATACCTGACTGCCTTCATGTTGCACCTCACCTCAATCGTCTTCTTGTCTGTAGAGCGAATCCAGCTCGTATGGCGTCTCCTGATAGACATAGTAGTTCAGCCAGTTCGAGAACAAGAGATTTGCAACTGACCGCCATCTGACAACAGGCTGTTTCGACGGATCATCATCAGGATAATAATTATATGGTATATTTATGTCAAGCCCGGCCTTCTTGTCGCGATCATACTCCTGCTTTAGAGACAGAGGGTCATACTCTGCATGGCCGGTTATGAAGAACTGACGCTTCGGAAGGTTTGCTATCGCATACACGCCGGCACGCCCCTCGGCCTCGGCAAGTATCGTCAGCTCTGGCACCTTCAGTATATCTTCCTTGCGTACTTCCGTATGCCTTGAATGCGGTACATAGAACTCATCATCGAAGCCTCTAAAAAGCTTTTCGTTCTTTACACATAGATGGTGCTTGTAAACGCCGAAGACCTTCGGCGAGACCTGATACTTCGGTATGCCATAGTGATAGTAAAGACCGGCCTGCGCACCCCAGCATATATGGAACGTGGAATACACATGCGTCTTTGACCATTCCATGATCTCCGCGACTTCATCCCAGTATGCGACTTCCTCGAATGGCATGAGCTCGACGGGAGCGCCCGTGATGATGAAGCCGTCGTATTTCTTATGACGTACCTCAGCGAACGTACCGTAAAACTCCGTCAGGTACTCTGGAGACGTATGCCCTGGTGTATATGACTCCGTATATATGAAGTCTACCTCTGTCTGCAGTGGTGTATTTCCGAGAAGCCTCAGAAGCTGCGTCTCCGTCACGTTCTTTATGGGCATGAGATTCAGTATGAGCAGCCTCAGCGTACGTATATCCTGACTGTAGGCCCGGTCGGCATCCATCACGAATATATTTTCATTTTCCAGTATATGTGCAGCTGGTAGATTATTAGGTATCTTTATTGGCAAAAAAATCCACTCCGATCAATTCTCGGTACTATAGCGGTGCAGCCAACGGCTGTAACCTTTAGCGAAGGCACGCAGGTTCTCCAGTCCGCGCCATTCATAGCTGTTATGGCGTATAGGCTTATATCTCTGCGACAGTTCTGCTGTAGCATCCTTCCAGCCCGATTCATTCCACATCTGATATTTCATGACACGCTGTGTCGCTTCACGTAGGTTCACTGCCTTCTTCATGAATTTCACATCGCGCACAGTATTTGTGCTGTCACGGTATTCGACCCACTCCCAGAAAAATATGTTATCTCCTGACATGCGCATAGTCGTAGTATCCGCGATAGACTTCGTAGCAGAGCCGTCAGCCGAAGCTGCGACATAGAGCGTACGCCAACGGTCTGGCGCCTTACGTCGCTGCTCTTCGCCGAAATGAAAAACCGTGTCGACAACCGCATCATAGAAATCTTCATCAAATGAGCGGGAATTTATCTCTTTCCTCTTGTGCTCAGTATACACCTTCGACCAGATGATCTTCCCAGACTCATCGTAAAAGTCCTCTTGGGCATATTCTATCGTACGCTCCTGCGGACATATGAGCACGGACGCATAGCTGTACTTCAGTGTGCCCGGATTCGTTATGATATGCCCGATGCCATAGTTATCTATGGTCTCCTTGGCACCTGCATATGTGTATGTCGTCTTGATCACGGCGTTGATTGATGTCGGCACGAGCTTGCCTTTGACATCTGCATTGGCTACGACGTGTACCCTGTGCGGATCGTAGAACTTACCATATCTTTCATCGGCAGATATGAAAGTCCATTCATCGGTCTGCCCTTCGGCTGCCTCAGCACGCTGCATCATCTGGATACCGGGCTCATCAGCTACGGATGTAGATGCTGCACCCGCTGCCACAGCTATGGCAAGAACAATAGCCATCTTCGCATATGTCTTCAATCAAATCAGCCTTCTTTCCAGACGCAAGCGTAGTACACTCTGCCTATTATATCACAGAGTACCCATATCACGCAAAA
>OMZT01000112.1 GCA_900315615.1 uncultured Veillonellaceae bacterium
ATTATAACGCCGGCTATAATAGCTGTCAAGGAAAATAATCCGAAATGCCTAAAGAGCTATCACCGCTTCTATAAAGAGATCATCATGCATATCATTCGCGTATGAATAGGAAGATTTTCATCCATTCAGTGTAATCTGCTAGTGGTGACAGAAAAATTTTTCCGCTATTTTCAGCTAGCCACAAAATATGGTGGAAGCCTGTGGACAACTCATCAATTGGGCAAATTTTGTTCTCTTTTTTTGTTGATAAGTACATGAAAAACTGATAAGATATACGAAGATTAAACAGGTTATCCACAAAGAAATCCACAAATCCACAGCTTTTTCCACAGCCGGTACCATATTATTTCTCTTTAGATAAATGGGCTCCGTCTGAATTTACGTGTCTTTATTTTGTCTTATCCCCAGTATTCACAAAGCGCTTATCAGTAAATTATCCACAGCTGTGGACAACTGTGTGGATAACTCCATAAAACTGTGGATTCACGTAAAAATCCGTAAGTATTGATGAAAGGATCTTATGCCATAATGAACCAGCTACAACTTCAGGCGAAATGGGAGGAAATCCTGCACAAAGTAGAAGAACAGGAATCACTCTCAGACGCTGCTTGCCAAAGATGGCTCTTTCCTCTGACCCCTGTATCTCTTACCGATGATACACTTACGATCGCGGCGCAGAACGATTTTTCACGCGACTGGATAAAGGGGCGCTATGTACCGATATTGGAAGATGCCGTTTCAGCGGTATCCGGACGGAAGCTCCATATCATCATAACGAGCCTCGGAAACGATGATGCCGAATCTACAGAGGAAAAGGCTGAGCCCATACACATCGAAAAGCCGCAATCACCAGAGAAGAATGAGCCAAAGAGAGAGAAGGATCTCCCTGAGCAGGGATCTCTGGCGGCAAAGACCGTAAATAACTCGAATAGCATGGAGCCGATAAGACCGGGAGACGCATCGACGCTCAATCCGCGCTATACATTCGACACATTCGTGACCGGCGCCTCGAACCGCCTGGCTCATGCGGCAGCGCTCGCAATTGCGGACGAGCCCGGGAAGCAGTACAATCCTCTCTTCCTGTATGGCGGCGTCGGACTCGGAAAGACGCATCTCATGCACGCCATCGGGAACAAGGTCCTGGCGAACTTCCCCGATATGCGCGTGCTCTATATCTCCAGTGAGAAGTTCACGAACGAGCTCATAAACTCCATCCGTGACAATACGCCAGAGGCTTTTCGCCAGAAGTACCGCAACATAGACGTGCTCCTCGTCGACGATATCCAGTTCCTATCTAAGAAGGAACGCACGCAGGAGGAGTTCTTCCATACGTTCAACACGCTAAAGGACGCCAACAAGCACATCATACTGTCGAGCGATCGCGCGCCAAACGAGATAAAGGACCTGCAGGACAGGCTCATATCCAGGTTTGAAGGCGGACTCGTGGCAGACGTACAGCCGCCTGACCTCGAGACCAGGATTGCCATACTCAGAAAGAAAGCCCAGATTGAGCATTTGACCGTCCCGAACGAGGTCATGGTGACGATCGCGACGCGCATCGACAAGAATATCCGTGAGCTCGAAGGCGCACTGACCCGCGTCGTGGCATATGCGTCACTCACGAAGCGCCCGATCGACAACGACCTGGTGCTTGAGACTCTCGAGAAGGTCTATCCCAGCGAGCGCAAGCGCGAAATCAATATAGAGTTCATCCAGGAGGTAGTAGCGAAGTACTTCAAGATAGCGCAGGAAGACCTGCTTGCCAAGAAGCGCACGCGCTCCATCGCCTTCCCGCGCCAGGTAGCGATGTACCTCTGCCGCGAGCTCACCGACGAATCATTGCCGCAGATAGGCTCGGACTTCGGCGGCCGTGACCATACGACGGTCATGCATGCATGTGACAAGATATCGACGGACAGGCAGAACGATACGAAGGTCGATTCCATGCTGAAAGAGCTGATCGCCTCCATAGAAAAGGGCTGATCCTGGCCTGTGTATTTCCTTGTGGAAACGCGGTGGACTTGCTGTGGCTTTTCCTGTGGATAACTTTGCTTTTCCGTACCTTTGTGGATACTGTGGAAAACTCGCCACATTACCTTCAGTTTTTTCTACAGGATCTCCACATCAGGAATCTTATCGTTATGCACTTTCCACAGGCTTTTCCACAAATCCACAGTCCCTATTACTATTACGGCTACTTATATATATAAAACCATATCATCTATATTAGGGAAGCTGAGAAGGATCAGCTCCCATTTTTACACAGAACTGATGAAAGCACCACGTGCACCATTCACCAGCAAGGAGGTATCTAATGAAATTCGTTTGCTCTAAGAAAAAGCTGGTTCAGGCAATACAGACAGTATCAAAGGCAACAGCCTCTAATCCACAGACACCTATACTCGGTGGTATATGTATGACCGCAGAGAATGATACGATTGTCCTAGAAGCAACAGATAATGAGATAGGTATCCGCTGCACGATAGAAGCTGATGTATCGGATAACGGCTCAATTGTCCTTATGGGGAGAACAGCTCAGGACGTTTTTAGGCGTCTCCCAGGAGAGGACGTTATTCTCGACTATTCATTAGAAGAAAAGCTCGTACATATAAAGTCAGGTCCTTCAAACTATACGCTGCTTGCGATGGATGCATCTGCTTTCCCTCATATCATCAGGATAGAGCCACAGGAGGCAGTATCATTCACTGTAACGAACAAGGATCTGGACGATCTTATCAGGCGCACCGTACCGGCATGTGGTACGGATATACGCCGCCCGGTATTCACAGGATGCCTCCTCGACCTTAATAGCGGCAGCGTCACGATGGCGGCTACAGATACGCACCGCCTCTCTATAAAGACACTCATGATCAGTGAGGGACCAGAAAGGCCGCGCAAGGTCATCATACCAGCGAAGGCACTAAAGGAGATACAGCACCTTTTGGCATCTGATGTACCGACAGATATACGCGTATCGTGCTCGCCGAACAAGATTACGTTCGAGATGGAAGGCATATTTATCACGAACAGGCTCATCGAGGGACAGTTCCCTGACTATAAGCGCGTCATGCCGCAAAACCTGCCGATAAATGTAACGCTCAATACGGCGGATTTCTTGAGCGCTGTAGAGCGTGTGTCGCTCGTGACGCGTCAGAGCGAGTACAATATCATTCGTCTGTCATTCAGTGGTGATAAGGTGCGTATCACCGCGAAGAATCCGGAGATCGGTGAGGCAAAGGAGCAAGTGGATGCAAATGTCGAAGGCGGCGAGCTGGATATCGCATTCAATGCAGCTTTCGTGACGGATGCTTTACAGGCCATCACAGGGAAAGAATTCCTCTTCCAGCTGGATAAGCCACTCTCCACATCGATCATACGTGAGACAGAGGATACATCTTTCTTATACATGATCACTCCTGTGAGGACGAGATAACCTTTAGCTACAGAAGGAGCACAGCGGTCTATGCTGTGCTTTTTTTAATCAGCAGGAAATGTGATTCTTTGTCATCTGCTTGTCATTTATCGATCAAACGGGTAAAATAAAAGCAGTAGTATTTCATGGCATATGAATGCACAGTGGAGGAATAAATATGCAGAAAATTGCAATACATACAGACGATATACAGCTCGATCAGTTCCTGAAGATAGCAGGCGCTGTGATGACTGGTGGAGAAGTCAAGATGCTCATAGCAGACGGACTCATCAAAAAGAATGGCGTAGTGGAGACGGCTCGCCGCAGAAAGCTCGTCCCCGGCGATGTCGTAGAGGTTGATGGCGCCGGCAGCTACGAAGTCACACATGAATAAATATGCAGATAAATAAGATTACACTGCGCAATTATCGCAACTATACAGATCAGGAAATATGCCCCGCGCCGGGCGTGAATATATTCCTCGGGAAGAACGCCCAAGGAAAGACCAATATCGTAGAGGCCGTGAGATTCGCGGCTCTGGGACGCTCGCATCGCACGGCACGCGACGCTGAGCTCGTGAAGTTCGGTGCGGATGAGGCGCGTGCAAAAATCGAGTTCGAGAAGATGGGTGTCAGCAACACGGTCGAGCTCAGCTTCTTTACACATGGCAGGCTGAAGGCAAGGAGGAATGGAGGCAATATCCGCCGCAAAGACCTCGTCGGCGCATTGAATGCTGTGCTGTTCGCGCCGGAGGACCTTTTCCTCATAAAGGGCGCCCCGGACAACCGCCGCCGCTTCCTCGATGCGGAGATGTCGCAGGCGAGTCCGCCGTACTATGCCGAGCTTTTGACATATACGAGACTCATGAAGCAGAGGAATACGCTCCTGAAAGATATACGTGATGGGCTCGCGGATAGAAGGTCGCTCTCGCTATGGACGCCGCAGATGATAGCGTGTGCCGCAAAGCTGATCAGACGCAGGCTGGCGGCTGTGAAGGAGCTATCCGGGATAGCAGCAGCGCTGCAGCAGCGCATATCAGGCGGCGCAGCCGAGATGTCCATATCCTATGTGCTGCACGGGTACGACGGGGAGCCTGACACGACGCATCTCGAGCAGTGGTACGAGGCGCGCATGAGAGAGAACGAAGAGCTGGATATCATCAGAGGCACCACAAGGATAGGCCCACATAGAGACGACCTGTCATTTACGGCAGGCGGCACAGATCTCAGGGCGTATGGCTCGCAGGGGCAGCAGCGTACGGCGGCGCTCTCGCTGAAGCTTTCGGAGTTGGAGTTCCTGCGTCAGGCGGCGGGGGAGTATCCCGTACTGCTGCTGGATGACGTGATGAGCGAGCTAGACCTCGACCGCCGGAGGAATCTTGTCGGATTCATCGAGAGGGAGAATATCCAGACGCTCATCACCGCGACGGATGGCAGCTATTTCCCTGATCATATCGGCAAATACTGGCATGTAGAAAACGGTCATGTCACGGCAGAATAATACTTTAAGGGAACGGCTTTTTGTACGATAAAAAGCTTAGAGGTGATAAATATGGAGATACAGAAGGTCTCATCTGGAGAAACCGTCATAGCTAGGCAAAAGGAAAAGGGGAGCGCGAAGGCAGTAGAGTCCTTTAGCTCCATTGTCGCTAAGATGACAGACCCCGCAAACATTCGCGATAAGCTCGAAGAGATGAACGAGGCACGCAAGGAGCAGAAAGAGCATGAGCAGCGCATGAACATGCGTACCACGGAGCGCCGCATCATGCCAGATGGAACGATACAGGTGACGGAGCTTGAAGGCGGTAAGGTAAAGGATCGCTATCGTTACCATCCCGAGATGATAGCAGTAGCTGACCCGACGAAGCCGCCGGAGAAGAATCCCGATGGCACCGACGTTCCCGGTACAGGCGGTATAAAGCTTCGTCCGCACTTTAACATCTTCAATATGTAAAAAAATCTGCAGGAAATCCTGCAGATTTTTTACTATAAAGGGAACAGGCTCACTGCAAGAGCAGCATGGTGAGTGAGCCTGTTGTCGGCAATGCTACGATGAAGAACTTTAGAACGGGGAGCGGGGCGAGGTGCGTTCCCTTTGCGCCGAACCATGCGCCAATCATGAGGCCGAGCAATGTCTGTACGAAGATGCTGAAGTCGAGATGTCCGTTGAACAGGTAGCCGAGGCCGCCAGAGGCGGAGATGGGGAGCACGATCATCATGCAGGTACCGATCGTCTGCAGGAGCGGCACGCCGAATACGACCATCAGCGTGAGCTGTATGAAGGCCGCGGCGCCGATACCGAACGCGCCCGAGAGGAAGCCATTGCATACGCCGGCGAATATGCCGTAGATCCAGAGCTTCCTGCCCGTGAGCGCCGTTTCACGTACGGGAAAGTGGCGTTTGAGCCAGTCTCCCCTATATACCTTGATGTAGAGCAGGATGGCACTCGAGAGCAGCATGAGGGCTGTCATCTTCGTGAGTATGGAGCCTGCCATGACGTTGGAGACCGACGCGCCGAGCCATGCACCGATGACACCGCCGAGCCCGATGATGGCACCCGTCTTTACGAGAACCTCATTTTGGCAAAAATGGCTGATCGTGCCCGAAATCATCGTAAAGACCATGGCGGCGAGTGCAACGCCGAGTGCCGTGTGAATAGGGACACCGAATCCGACGGTGAGCAGAGCAATCGTCACCCCTGCGCCTCCTGCACCGACAAATCCTATGACGGCGCCGAGTGCAAGCATAGAAGCAAAAAGCATATA